>JAZNGI010000107.1:0-4764 GCA_045576375.1 Eubacteriales bacterium | reverse complement strand
AAAAACCGCGAGATCGAAATAATAAAGCTTTACGGATCCATAGAGATAGCACCGCTTACGGGGCTTTCGGACGTGATAGTGGATATAGTGGAAACGGGAACCACCCTGAAGGAAAACAATCTGGAGGTCATTGAGACCATTGTTCCCATCAGTGCAAGACTCATTGCCAACAAAGCAAGCAGTAAGTTTAAAAACGACCGCATTCAACTGCTGCTGGAAGGCTTGGCAAAGCAAACGGAGGCCAAAAACAGTGATTAAGATTTTAGACACCTCCCGGGTAAAACGGGAAGAGATCTTTGCCCGCGGGGAGAATACGACGGACGTGAGCGCTATTGTGAGCGACATCATCCGCAACGTGAGAGAAAGAAAAGACGAGGCGTTGTTTGAATACTGCCAAACCCTGGACCACGCCAAGCTCAGCGCGCTGGAGGTGACTCCCCAAGAAATCGAAAGCGCCAAGGAGCAAGTGGGAGAGGACTTTGTGGCTCTGTTGCAACGGGCGGCGGAAAACATTCGCCGTTTCCACGAAAAACAGGTGCGTTCGGGCTTCATTCTCAACGACCGAGACGGCATTCTGGTGGGACAAAAGATCATCCCCATTGAAAAGGCGGGGATCTACGTTCCCGGCGGCACCGCCGCTTATCCCTCCACGGTGCTGATGAACTGCATTCCCGCAAAGCTGGCAGGATGCGGCCAGGTGATCATGGTCTCCCCTCCCAACGCCCAGGGCGAGATCGCTGCTCCCATTCTTGCCGCCGCCGCGGTGGCGGGGGTGGACCGCATTTTCAAGCTGGGCGGCGCCCAAGCCGTTGCCGCTCTTGCCTACGGTACCCAGTCGGTTCCCAAGGTGGATAAGATCGTGGGGCCGGGAAACGCCTTCGTGGCGGAAGCCAAGAAGCAAGTGTTCGGCCAGGTATCCATTGATATGATCGCAGGGCCCAGTGAGATCCTCATCGTGGCCGACGAAAAGAGCAACCCCGCCGTTCTTGCCGCGGATCTTCTCAGCCAGGCGGAGCACGATAAAATGGCAAGCGCGGTGCTGGTGACCGACAGCCGAGAGCTGGCGCAAAAAGTGAGCGATGAGCTGGAAAAGCAGATCCCCCTTTTGGAGCGCAGTGCCATTGCCCGCTCTTCCATTGATGCCAACGGCAAGATCATCGTTTGCGACGATCTGAGAAAAGCCGTTGAGATCTCCAACGAGATCGCTCCCGAGCACTTGGAGCTGTGCGTGGACAATCCCTTTGATTATCTGGACGCAATTACCCATGCGGGCTCGGTGTTTTTGGGACGTTACTGTCCCGAAGCCCTGGGAGATTATTACGCAGGGCCCAACCACACCCTTCCCACCAGCGGCACCGCCCGCTTCTCCAGTCCCCTTTCCGTGGACGATTTCATTAAAAAGACACAGATCACCTATTACACCAAGGATGCTCTGAAAAAAGCATCCCGTGACGTGTTCCGCTTTGCATCGGCAGAAGGGCTGACCGCCCACGCCAAAAGCGCGGTGATCCGTTTTGAGGAAGAAGAGCAATGAGCAGATTTTTATCCCGGAAACTGAAAGATCTGGTTCCCTATACCCCGGGAGAGCAACCCAAAACCTCGGGCTATATTAAGCTGAACACCAACGAATCCCCCTTCCCTCCTTCGAAAAAAGCCCAAAAAGCGGCGGTAGAGGCGGCAAAGAGACTGCAGCTGTATCCCGATCCCACCTGCCGACAGCTGACGGAAGCGGTGGCAAAGCCTTTGGGGCTTGCCTTTGAAAACCTGCTTCTCACCAACGGCTCCGACGAGATCTTGAACTTCGCCTTTCTGGCCTTCTGCGACCGGGAGCACCCCGCGGTGTTTTGCGACATTACCTACGGGTTTTATCAGGTGTTTGCTCAGGTCAACGGCGTTCCCTGCGTGGAGGTCCCCCTCAAGGAGGATTTCAGCGTAGACGTGGCAAAGCTCATACAGACCCGCGGCACGATCTTTCTTGCCAATCCCAACGCACCCACGGGTCTTGCCTTACCCCTTGCCACTGTAGAAGAGATCGTCAAAAGCGATAGGGACCGCGTGGTGGTCGTGGACGAGGCCTACGTGGATTTCGGCGGAGAAAGCGCCGTGAAGCTCATTCAAAAATACGACAATCTTTTGGTGACCCGAACCTTTTCCAAGTCCCGCTCCATGGCGGGCGCCCGTTTGGGCTTCGGAGCGGCGGATCCCGGGCTGATTGCCGATCTGAACGCCGTGAAATATTCCACCAATCCCTACAACATCAACTCCATGACCATGGCGGCGGGCCTGGGAGTGATGGCCGACGAAGCCTACACCCGAAAAAACTGCCGTACCGTGATAGAAAACAGGGAAAGCACCGCCGCGGCCCTGCGAACGCTGGGCTTCACGGTGACTGATTCCCAAACCAATTTTATTTTTGCCAAGCATCCCCAATGTGACGGTGAGCTTTTGGCCAACAAGCTCAAAGAACAAAAGATCCTGGTGCGCCATTTCTCTGACCAGCGGATCAAGGACTACAACCGCATCACCGTGGGAACCAAAAAACAAATGGACGCTCTTCTCAAGGCTGTTGAGGAGATCATCAAGGAGGAAACCAAATGAGAACGGCTCAACTGGAACGCAACACCGCGGAGACTAAGATCACGCTCACCCTTAACGTGGACGGAAAGGGAAGCTCCGCCATCCAAAGCGGATGCGGTTTTCTTGACCACATGCTCACCCTCTTTGCCGCTCACGGCAGATTTGACATTGAGCTTTGCTGCCAAGGAGATACTCAGGTGGATTTTCACCACAGCGCCGAGGACATCGGCATTCTGCTGGGAAAGGCCTTTGCAGAAGCTCTGAAAAACAAGACGGGCATTTGCCGTTACGGGGATATTACCCTTCCCATGGACGAGGCCTTGATCGCCTGCGCCGTGGATATTTCCGGCAGGAGCTATCTTGACTACTCTTTACAGATCCCCGCTCCCAAGGTGGGAGACTTTGACACGGAGCTGACGGAGGAATTCTTCCGCGCCTTCGTGAATAACTTCCCCATTGCTCTCCATTTGCGCCAACTGGCGGGAAGAAATTCTCACCACATTATCGAAGGCGCCTTCAAGGCGGTGGCAAGAGTGCTGAGAAAGGCCCTTGCCACGGATCCCGAGGCCTCGGATTCCCTTCCCTCCACCAAAGGAGTGCTGTGATGATCGCCATTGTGGATTACGGCGTGGGAAACCTCTTTTCTCTGAAGAGCTCCTTTGCCACCATCGGCGCCCAAACGCTGGTGACCGGGGACAAGAAGGAGCTGGAAAAGGCCGAAAAGATCATTCTCCCCGGGGTGGGCGCCTTTCCCGATGCCGCCAAAAAGCTCAAAAACGCGGGTCTGGACGTTTTCTTGAAGGAACAGGCAAAGCTGGGCAAGCCGCTCATGGGCATTTGCCTGGGAATGCAATTACTGTTTGAAAAGAGCTACGAATACGGCGAGTGCGAGGGACTGGGCTTGATTCCCGGAAGCGTGAGACCCATCAGGGAAGTCATCCCGCCCCAATTGAAGATCCCCCACATCGGCTGGAACGCTTTGCGCTTTACAAAGAAGAAAAGCGATCTGTTTGGCTACATTCACGACGGCGACCACGTGTATTTCGTTCATTCTTTTTACGGCGCCGATTGCGGGGATGCCCTGATCGCCACCTGTGAATACGGAGGGATCCTCACCGCCGCCGTGCAGAAGGACAACGTGTACGGCTGTCAGTTTCATCCCGAAAAAAGCGGCGCCGTGGGGCTTTCCATTTTGCGCGCCTTTTGCGAAAAGGAGGGATAAGGCTTGCTGATCTTTCCCGCAATTGATCTTTACGAAAACAAGGCCGTCCGTCTCTTGAAGGGCGACTATCATCAAATGACCGTTTACAGCGACGATCCCCCCGACATCGCCCTGGATTTTAAAAGGCAAGGCGCCCAATGGATCCACATTGTGGATCTGGAAGGAGCCAAGGAGGGAACCACCCCCAATCGGGACACCGTGTGCCGCATTAAAAAGATCAGCGGTCTGAAATGCGAGATCGGCGGAGGCATCCGCACGATGCAAACGGTGGAGGAATACATGAAGGCGGGGCTGGATCGGGTGATCCTGGGCACCGCCGCCGTGACCGAGGAAGGCTTTGTGGAAGAAGCCGTGGCCCGTTACGGCGATGGGATCGCCGTGGGCGTGGACATCAAGGACGGTGCGGTGGCTCTGAAGGGCTGGGTGGAAAAAAGCAACGTGGACGCCTTTGCGTTTTGCGAAAAAATGCAGAAGATCGGGGTGAAGACCGTGATCTGCACCGACATTTCCAAGGACGGAGCCATGCAGGGCACCAATCGGGAGCTTTATAGGCAATTGAAGGAGCGCTTCTCCATGCAGATCGTGGCCTCAGGCGGCGTTTCCTCTTTGGAGGATATCCGCGCTCTGCGAGCCAATGATCTTTACGGTGCCATTATCGGCAAGGCCTATTACACGGGTGCCATATCCCTGGAGCAAGCGATCGAGGTGGCCAAATGATTACCAAACGCATCATCCCCTGCCTGGATGTGAAAAACGGCAGAGTGGTTAAGGGCGTGAACTTCGAGGGGCTTAACGACGTGAATTCCCCCGTGGAGCTGGCCCGTTACTACAGTCTCAACGGCGCAGACGAGCTGGTGTTTTACGATATCACTGCCTCCGCCGAAGGACGAAAGCTGTTCACCGACATTTTGTTGGAGGTGGCAAGCACGGTGTTCATTCCCCTTACCGTGGGCGGCGGCATCAAC
>JAZNGI010000106.1:0-13271 GCA_045576375.1 Eubacteriales bacterium | reverse complement strand
GGGGGGGGGGGGGGCTTGGGGGGGGGTGCGTTTCTTTTTTATGTTTCCACAGGGCAAAAAACGGCGCTGTTTCTTTTTTCGGGGGCGGCGGGGTGCTCCCTTCTGGAGCGCGCGGGGCTGGGCGGCGCAGAGCAGGTGCTGGTGTTTGTTTGCTACCTGGCGGGGGTGCTTTCGGCCGGGGCGGTGTGGAGAAGCTGCCGAAGAAGGGAGAAAAAGAAATAAATTTACAAAATAGTTATGCGCTTCTACTTGAATAAATGGGATTCATTCTATATAATATAAAGATAGATTCCAAAATATACGCGAGGAAGGAAACGAAAATGGGTCTGATGCAAAGCATATTCGGAACTCACAGCCAAAGACAGGTGAAAAAGCTGGGAGCGACGGTGGATAAAATCAACTCTCTGGGGGAGAAATACGCACAAATGAGCGAAAGCCAGCTCAAGGGGCAGACTGCCCTTTTAAAGGAGCGCCTTGCCAAGGGAGAAACCACCGACGACGTTCTTCCCGATGCCTTTGCCGTTGTGCGGGAGGCGGCCAAGCGAGTCTTGGGAACCCCTCATTACGACGTTCAGCTGGTGGGAGGCATCATTCTCCATCAGGGCCGCATTGCGGAAATGAAAACGGGCGAGGGAAAAACCCTCATGGCCACTCTGCCCGCCTATCTCAACGCCCTCACGGGAAAGGGCGTTCACATCGTTACGGTGAACGATTACCTTGCCAAGCGTGACAGCGAGTGGATGGGAAAGATCTATCACTATCTGGGGCTGTCCGTGGGACTGATCGTCCCGGGAGGCACTCACGAGGAAAAGAAGAAAGCCTACGATGCCGACATTACATACGGCACCAACAACGAGTTTGGCTTTGACTATCTGCGGGACAACATGGTGCTTTACAAAAAAGACCTGGTTCAGCGCTCTCACAGCTTTGCCATCGTGGATGAGGTGGACAGCATTCTCATTGACGAGGCCAGAACGCCTTTGATCATTTCGGGGGCGGGAGAGGCTTCCTCTCCTCTGTATCAGCAGGCAGACCGCTTTGCCCGCACGCTGAAGATCACCCGCATCCGCGAGAGCAACGAAAAGAGCTTTGAGGATGAAGCCAAGGGCGATTGCATTGTGGATGAAAAGGCAAGAAGCGTGACCCTCACTCCCACGGGCGTGGAGAAGGCGGAGAAGTATTTCGGCGTGGAAAACCTGGCCGATCCCGAAAACGCCGCTTTGAGCCATCACATCAACCAGGCCCTGCGTGCCAACGGCATTATGAAGCGGGATGTGGATTACGTGGTGAAGGATTCCCAGGTGATCATCGTGGACGGCTTCACGGGGCGCCTGATGCCCGGCAGACGCTACTCCGATGGGTTGCACCAGGCCATTGAAGCAAAGGAAAAGGTGGAGGTGGAAAAGGAGAACCGCACCCTTGCCACCATCACCTTCCAGAACTATTTCCGTTTGTACGACAAGCTTTCGGGAATGACGGGCACCGCTCTCACCGAGGAGACGGAATTCCGCGAGATCTACAAGCTGGACGTGGTGGAGGTTCCCACCAACCGTCCCATGATCCGCAAGGACGATGAGGATCGGGTGTATAAGAGCGAGGCGGCCAAATTCAAGGCGGTGATCGCCGCCATTCGGGAGGCTCACCAAAAGGGACAGCCCGTGCTGGTGGGTACGGTAAGCATTGATAAATCCGAGCTGGTGAGCGCTCTTCTGAAAAAAGAAGGGATCCCCCACAACGTGCTCAACGCCAAGCAGCATCAGCGGGAGGCGCAGATCGTTGCCCAGGCGGGAATGCCCGGGGCGGTGACCATTGCCACCAATATGGCGGGCCGAGGAACGGACATCCGTTTGGGCGGCAACCCCGAGTTTATGGCCCTGGAGCAACTGAGAAAAGAGGGTTTTGAGGAAGAGCTGGTGACCGTGGCCGACAGCTTCTTTGAAACGGACGACGAGAAGATCCTTCAGGTGCGGGAGCGTTACAATCAGGTGGCGGAGGAATACCGCAAAAAGATCGAGCCCGATGCACGGCGCGCCAGAGAGGCGGGCGGACTTTATATCATCGGCACCGAGCGCCACGAGTCCCGCCGTATCGACAATCAGCTCCGCGGCCGTTCCGGCCGACAGGGCGACCCGGGAAGAAGCACCTTCTTTTTGTCCTTTGAGGACGATCTGATCCGTCTCTTCGGCGGAGAGAAGGGTGCGGCCATGCTGATGAGCGTGGCAAAGATCCCCGACGAGGAATTTTTTGAAGCCAAGATCGTCAGCGGGCTCATTGAGCGGGCTCAGAAGAACCAGGAGAGCATCAACTTCGTGCGCCGAAAAAACGTGCTCAACTACGACGATGTGATGAATCAGCAGAGAAACCTCATCTATTCCCAGCGCAAGGACGTGCTGGACGGAATGGATCTGAAGGAGCGGCTGCTGGGAATGCTCAGAGATACCGTGAGCTCAGCGGTCAGTGCGGCTTACGCGCCCGACGATCAGGGAAGAGTGGATCCCTCCGGGCTGAAAAAGACCTTCTCCTTCTTCTTGGAGGAAGATTTCGTACCCTGTGAGGACAAAGACGACACCGAGCAGCTCCTTCAGGAAAAAGCACGGAAGTTTTATCTTTCCAAGGAGGAGCCTTTGGGAGCGGAGATCTTCCGGGAAATGGAGCGGGTGATGCTGTTGCGCACCGTAGACGAGAAGTGGATGGACCATATCGACGCCATGAGCGAGCTTTCCCACACCATTCACCTGCGGGCCTACGGTCAGAAGGATCCCTTGGTGGAATATAAAATGCTGGGAAGCGAAATGTTTGCCCAGATGGTGGAATCCATTCGCAACGATACCGTGATGGGTCTGTTGCGCATTACCCCCGTGAGGGAAGTGAAACGGGAGGCCGTGGCAAAGATCACCGGTGCCAGCCACGGCGGCGGGGATGCCCCCGTGAAAAAACAGCCCGTGAAAAAAGCCGCCTCAGAGAAGGTGGGCAGAAACGATCTGTGCCCCTGCGGAAGCGGCATCAAGTATAAAAAGTGCTGCGGCGCGGGAAAGAATCAAGAGGACTGAGATGGGATTCGGATACTTATTTGCGGGGCTTTGCTTCTTTCTGACCCCTTGTGTGAATGCGGTGGACGTGTTGCCCGATGTGATCGGCTGTCTGCTGATGGGCAAGGGGCTCTCCAAACTCTCCTTTCTCAGCGATGGGATGAGCGAGGCAAAGCTTGCTCTTCGCCGCTGTCTTGCCGTTTCCTGCGGAAAATTGGCGGGTCTTGGAGCGGTGGCACTGTTTCGGGATGAAACCACCACCCTGTTGGTGACCTTCGTGCTCTCCGTTTTGGAGCTCATTTTCTTCACCCCTTTGTTTCGGTTTTTGGCAGAGGGAATGGAAGAGCTGGGCATTCGCTACGAAAGCAAAAACACCGCCGACGGGGCGCACACCGCGGGCATTGTGCTGCGGGTGTTTCTTTGGGCGCGCTGTGCGGGCGCGGTGATCCCCGAGATGTTCTGTTTGTGGGATCCTCTTTATACGGGAGAATTCCCCCCCGATTATCTCTTGGTCAGCGAAGCCTTGGGACGGGCCAAGATCGTTTGCTCTCTTTTTCAGTTTTTGCTGGTGGGAGGCTTTGCCGTGGCAGTGGGCTTGCGGCTGCGCCGTTTGTTTTTGGGTGCGGCAAGGGAAAAAAGCTTTGTTGCCCGTCTGCAAGATGAGTGGCAGACCCGCATCGGCTCCAACGCCCGTCTGCAGGAGCAGTTGGGTGTGGATCGGGCGCTGGGATGGCTCACGGCGGCGGCGCTGTTGAGTTTTCGCCTGTATCTGAATCGGCTCAACTATTTTCCCGATTTTGTTTTTTTCCTTCTTTTGCTCACGGTGCTTGGGCTTTTGCCCGCCTCCCTGAGAGAGGGAAAACGCACAAAACGGCTCCTTTGGGTCTGCGCGGTGACGGCAACGGCTTGCTTTGCCCTTCGCACTTACGGTGCGGCGGTGTTTTATCCCTTTTTCGGGGAGCGGTGGCAGGCTCTGTGGGCGGTGTATCCCGCGGGGATCCTCAGTGCTCTCACCTTGGGTGCGGGGCTGTTTTTGCTCATAGGAATGCTGGACGATTGCAGCTTGGTTCTTTACGGAAGAAGAAGGGTGAAAACAGGCTTTTTGAAGGTGCTGGCGGCAGTTATGGCTCTGTGTGCCTTCGTGGAATACGCCTTGCCTTCGATCTACGATTTTCTGCGCTTGGTGTCGGCGGACTTTCCGCTGTATCTGAAAAGCGCCGCGGAATATGTTAACATTGCCTTCAGTGCTTTGGGCACCCTTGCCTGCGCGGTGTTTATCCTGCGGGTGTGGGTGGTGTCCTCGGCCATGAGGGAGGAACTGAAATTGGAAATGAAATACTGAAAAATGGGAGTAAGGGAATGTGCGGATTTGCAGGAATCATCAACTACGGTAACGACGGCGCTCTTGAAAAAATGAGTGAGGCGATCCGGCATCGCGGGCCCGACGACAGTCGGGTGGTGCGCTTGCCCGGCTACGCCGTTGCCTTTCGCAGACTTTCCATCATTGATCTGGAAAAGGGGGCGCAACCTTTTTGCGAGGAGAGCACCGTGGGGGTGTTCAACGGAGAGATCTATAACTATCTTTCCCTTCGGGAGGAGCTGATGGCTCTGGGGGAGAGCTTCGTCACCAACAGTGAGATCGAGGTGATGGTGAAGCTCTATCGCAGAGAGGGCATTGATTTTGTGAAAAAACTCAGGGGAATGTTCGCCTTTGCCATCTACGACAGCGACAGCGGCGTTCTGGCGCTGGGCAGAGACCGTTTCGGCATCAAGCCCTTGTATTACGCCGACCACGGCGACTGTCTGAGCTTCTCGGGAGAGAGCAAGGCTTTTCTGTTCGATGAAAAATTCAGCGGCTTTTCGGTGGATGAAGAGCTGTTGCAGCACTATTTCACCTTCCAGTATCTCCCCGAACCCCACACCATGAGCCGGGCCAAGGTGCTGGAGGCGGGGCACGTTGCCCTCTACCGTCGGGACACCAAGACCCTGGAGATCAAGCAATATTTCGATCCCATGTTCCGTCCCCAAAAGGAGCTTTCCTTTGAGGAGAAGTCCCAACGGCTTCGGGAGGTGCTCACCGAATCGGTGAAAGCCCACATGATCAGCGACGTTCCCGTGGGCTCCTTTTTGTCCAGCGGCATTGATTCTGCCATCATCACCTCCATTGCCAGCAAGCTTTGCCCCGGCATCAAGGCCTTCACCGTGGCCTTCGGAGAAAAGGAATATTCCGAGATCGACGATGCCGCCGCCATCACCCGCCACCTGGAGGTGGAGCACATCAAGCGCATTGCCGACGCAGAGGATTTTAAAAACGCCTTTGAAAAGGTGGTGTGGCATTTGGACACCCCCGTGGCCGATCCTTCCACCGTGGCCATCTATCTCATCTGTGAGGAGGCGGCCAAGCATCTGAAGGTGGTGCTTTCGGGAGAGGGCTCCGACGAGCTGTTCGGCGGCTATCGGGTGTATGACGAGCAACGCTGGTCGGGGCGGATCTTCGCTCTGCCCGGCTTTATGAAGAGCTTTCTTTCTTGGCTGGCAGGGCTTCTGCCCGAGGGTGCCAAGGGCAAAAATCTTCTCCTTCGCGGCACCACGCCCCTGGAACAGCGTTACGTGGGCAACGCCTTCGTGTTCGGAGAAAAGGACAAGCAAGGAATTTTGCAACAGGTGGATCCCGGGGTGCATTTTTCTCAAAAGACCGCGCCCATTTATAAAAGAGCCGAGGAAAACGGCTTGAGCGCCATGCTGAAAATGCAATACGTGGATATGAACACCTGGATCCGCGGAGATATTCTGGTGAAGGGCGACCGTTTGGCCATGGCCCATTCCCTGGAGGCCAGAGTGCCGTTTTTGGATCGGGAGGTGTTCGATTTTGCCGCCACCCTCACCGATAAGGATAAGCTGAACAAGGGAACCACTAAGTACATTTTGCGCCACGCTTTTCGGGATATGGTGGACGAAGCCACCTTTATGCGCCCCAAAAAGGGCTACCCCGTGCCTGTGAGAAAGTGGCTGAGAAACGAATTATATCCTTGGGCAAAACAGATCATTGAAAACTCCCTTGCCGATGCGTACATCAACAAGGAAGGCGCCCTGCGGCTTTTGGAGGAGCACAAAGACGGCACTGCCGATCACTACCGCAAGCTGTGGGTGATCTTGGTGTTCATCACCTGGCACCGTCTGTACGTTGCCTGCGCCGACGACAGCCGAAGAAGGATCTTGGCGGGAGAGCTTTAAAATGAAGCTCCTGCTGTTGGAAAACGCCTCTCCCCTATGGGAGCAAATGCGCCCCTTTTTCAAAGAGCGGGGGATCCTTTTCACCCGGGATCCCGCAGAGTGTGACGCCGTTTTGTGGTTTGCCCAGGGAGAAAAGGACTTTGCCCTGCGGGCCGAGAAGCTGTGCGGGGAGCTTTGTGACCAAAGCGTTTTGATCCTTTTGCCCTATGCCCTGTGGGAGTCTGAAGACCCGCAAAAACGGGCCGAGGCGGCGGCCGTCTGCGGCGCGGCAGGGGCGCTGAGCAGAAAGCTTGCTCCCTCGGGGATCCGTGTGAATTGCCTTCGCTACGGGGCCGTCACGGGGGAGCCCCTTGCGGATTGGGTGGCCTTACAACGCACTGCCCGCCCGGAGGAGATCGCCCGCGCCGTCTTGTTTTTCCTCGGGGAGGGAACGAGCTTTATGACGGGGCAGATCATTGACGTGAACGGAGGAAGAGTCCATTGAAACAAAGAAAAATGATTCCCAGGATCAACGATGAAAGCACCGTGAAGGTGATCATTCTCTACATTCTGGATCAGTTAAAGACCCCTCTGAGCTTTCAGACTCTCACGGAGATCATTCTGTGGGACGGCGAGGTGAATTATTTTATTTTTGCCGACTGCCTGCAGGATCTCACGCAGAAGGGCGCCCTGGAGAAGAAAAAGGAAGGAGAGGGAGAAGAGCTCTATTCCATCACTCCCTTCGGCAAAGGCATTCTGGACAACGTTTCGGGCGTGCTGTTGGCTTCCATGAAGAGCCAGTTGATGCGAAGCGCCACCCGATTGTTGGCGTTCAAAAAAACGGGGAAGAACGTGTCCTCCGCAGTAGAGCCCGAGAACGAGGGCTTTCGCCTCACCTGCTCCATCAAAGACAGTAAGTTTGATCTGTTGGAGGTCAAGCTGTATCTTGACAATATTGAGGAAGCACAGATGCTTCAGAAGCGCTTCGACGAAAAAGCGGAGCACATCTATCGCAGCATTTTGGCGCTCCTTTCGGGAGATGCCAAGCTTTTGGAATGAAACACAAAGGGCTTTTGCCCTTGGGCAAAAGCCTTTTTGACTGTTTGAAAGTTACAAAGCGTGCAAAAGAAGCTCTTCGTAGCTTTTGGGGGACATCAGCGCGGGGGAAACGTCCAGCACCGTTTTGCACCCGATCTCTCCCTTGCGGTTCATACGGTAGAGGGCGCGGGCGTAGCTGACGATGGCAGAGGCGGTGAACTCGGGGTTGGAATCCAGCTTGAGGCTGTATTCGATCACGTGGGAATTTTCATCGTTTTTGCCCGTGGCGGCGCTGTGGATCACGAAGCCGCCGTGGGGAAGGGAAGAATGGTTTTTCTTCAGCTCTTCCATGGAGATAAAGTGAACGGTGGTGTCGTAATCGGCAAAGTAGTTGGGCATGGACTTGATGCTCTCTTCAATGGCGGCCTTGTCCGCACCCTCGCGGGCAACCACAAAGCACTCTCTTTTGTGCTTTTGGCGGGTGGTGAGCTGGGGATGGGAAGCGCTTCTCACCGCAGCCAGGGCATCCTCGCAGGGGATGGTGTACTGTCTGGCATCCACCACGCCCTCAATGCGGCGGATGGCGTCGGAATGGCCCTGGCTCACGCCCTTACCCCAGAAGGTATAGGTGTCGCCGCCGGGAAGCACCGCATCGGCCATCACACGGTTCACGCTGAACAGACCGGGATCCCAGCCTGCGCTGATGATGGCGGCGGTGTTGGCTTTTTTGCAGGCCTCGTCCACCTTGGCAAAATGCTCGGGGATCTTGGCGTGGGTGTCAAAGCTGTCGATCACGTTGAAAAATTGAGCCAGATAGGGGGTTTGAGTGGGAAGATCCGTGGCACTGCCGCCGCAAAGGATCATCACGTCCACGTCGTCCCGGTATTGGGGCGCATCGTTGGCGGGGAGCACCTTGGCGTTGGGGGTGGCAAGGTGCAAGGAGGCGGGATCTCTGCGGGTAAACACGTATTTTAATTCCATGTCGGGATTGTGCATCACGGCGCACTCCACGCCCTTGCCCAGATTCCCGTAGCCGAAAACGGCAATTCTGATTTTCATTTTGTATTCTCTCTTTCACGGGGGTATGATAGGATATTATAATCTTCTTGGCGCCAAAATGCAAGAGCTGCGGCAAAAAAAACGCAATAAATGCGGGAAAACTTGACAGGCGGGCAAAAGAAGCATATAATAAAAAGGAAATAAAAGAAAGGTGGATAATTTTATGCAACAATTTTTGGCAACCGTGCTGGATTATGCGTTGAGCGCGGGCATTCGGCTGGTGATCAGCGCAATTCTTCTCATCGTGGGCTTCAAGCTGATCAAGGTGTTGGTGAAGGCTTTGGAAAAATCCCGCTTGTTTGGGCGGATCGATGCCAGCGTGCGCACCTTTATCAAGAGCTTCGTATCCATTGCGCTGAAGATCGTTTTGATCCTCACCGTGGCCGCGTATCTGGGCCTGCCCATGACCAATATGATCGCGGTACTGGGCTCTGCGGGCCTCGCCTTGGGTTTGGCGCTTCAGGGCAGCCTTTCCAATTTGGCAGGCGGGCTGATGATCCTTATTTTCAAGCCCTTCCGCGTGGGAGATTTCATTGAAAGCGGAAGCGATGCCGGCACCGTGGAGGCAATTTCCATTCTCTACACCGAGCTTCGCACCACCGATAACTGTCGGATCGTGATTCCCAACGGCACCATTTCCAACGCCGTGGTGAAGGATTACAGCGCGGAGGAGACCCGCAGAGTGGATCTGGATTTCTCCGTGGGCTACCGCAGCGATATCGACCAAGTGAAAAAGCTGCTTTCCGATCTGGCAGCCGCTCACGAGCTGATCCTGAAGGATCCTGCTCCCGTGGTGTACTTAAAGAACCACGGCGACAGCGCTCTGGTGTTTACCTTCCGTGCCTGGGTGAAAACCGAGGACTACTGGACGGTGTATTTTGACATGAACGAATGCGTGAAGAAAGCCTTTGATGCTTACGGCATTGAGATCCCCTTCCCTCAGTTGGACGTGCATCTGGACAAATAACGAAAACGCCGACCGAATTGATTCGGTCGGCATCTTTTTTAATACAGATAGGAATACTCCAGGCTCAGGGAGGAGATGTTCATACTGATCTTGCAATGCTTCAAAAGAGAGGCAAGCTCGTCGGGGGAGGTGTCGGGGGTGACGGTGAGGGTGTAAAGATACACGCCCTGGTCTCCGCCGTAGAAGCGAAGCTGATCAAAGGAAAGATCCGATTCCAAAAGATAGACAAAATATTCCTTGGCGGTCTGCACGAAGGAGGCGGCATCCGGCAGAGAGAAGCGAAAGCCCAATTCCAGCGCGGCGGATTCGGCCAGCCAATCGGGAACGGAGCCGTAGCTTCCCGAAAAACTGTCCCATGCGGCGGCATCCAGGGTGGTTTTGGAACAATCCATCCAAAGGAGCTCCTCGGGATAGCGGGTGCGGATGAGATTCACAAACTCCCCTTGCTTTTTTTCCAAGCCCTTCTGACAGAAGAGGGAAAAATAGCCGTCGTTTTTGATCTTGCCGTCCTCCCGGGAGAGGGTGGCTTCCAGGACGGTGTCGGGAGAGGCCTCAAAGCGCACGAGAGCGCAGTGCTCTCCGGAGGCAAGGTCAAAATAGGTGCGGATCTCTTCAAACTCCTGATCGGGATATTTCTTTTCCAGGTAGCCTTCAAACACGCCCTGCATCTTCAGATTCTCCCAGGGGGTGGAGAACAAAACGCTTTGCACCAGGGGCGCGGGGAGAAGGAGCAATAGGGCCAAAAGCAGACAAAGCGCCTTCTTTTTCCGAAAGAACTTGGCAAAATATTTCACGGAGAGGGAGGAAAGGCAAACGGCCAGGGCGCAAAAGGCCGCCGCCAGCAAGCCAAAGCCCATGGGAACGGCGTCCCCCACGCAAAAGGTGAAGGCGCAGAAGGCGGCAAGGAGCGCGGTGTGCTTGGGCGTGTAGCAAAACAGGGCGCAAACAAAGCTTCCCAGAGTCATCAAGGGAAGGGTGGAAAGAAAGCCTCTGCGGGGGGAGCAGGCGTAGGCGCAGAGGGCAATGATTACGATCATCAGAGAAAAGCAGAGCCAGCGGCGAATCTGTTCTCCCGAGGTTTTTTTCAGTTGCATGAAACGTCCTCTTTTTTATTTTTTTCTATTGTAGCACAGTTTGGGGAAAAATAAAAGCACAGAATGTTAATTTTTCGTTTACACATTTCTGTGGGGAAAAACTTGACACGGGAACGGAGCGTATGGTAAAATAAAAAGAGATGTTGCGTGCTGTCGGCAAAGCTCTTCGGGAGTTTTCGCCGTGTTTTGAGAAAAATCTGCGCAAAAGCAGAAAGAATTCAAATCAGTTTTGTGTCGGGTGTTGACAAAAGCCAAAGGCCTATTTATAATGAAACTGCGGCCGTGCTCAATCAACCCCGCCGTTCGGCAGTTTGGCCGGACAGAAAGGAATCGGAATGCCCAACGGTAAGAGTAACAAAAGATCCGTCGCAAATCTTGCAGATCTGATCAACTCCGCTGCTTTGCTTTATCCGGAAAAGGAATATCTGAAATATAAAAGAAACCGACGGGATCACGCGCTGACCTACGGTCAGTTCAAGGAACTGGTGGATCGCATCGGCACCGCCTTTTGCGATATGGACGCCAAGGTGGTTGCCGTTTTGGGAGAGACTTCTCCCGAATGGATCGCAACCTATCTTGCCGCGGTCAACGGCGGACGGGTGATTGTGCCCCTGGATAAGGAGCTGGCGGTGGATCAGATCGCGGGCTTTATGAAAAAGGCGGGCGTGGACACGCTGGTGTACTCCAAGACCTTTGAAAAGCAGTTTGAGGACAGCTCCCTTTTTGAGGGAGTGAAGCATTTCGTGGTCACCGCCAAGGAGCCGGAGGCTTTGGAGGTACAGGGAGAGGAAAAGGGCAAAAAGCCCATTGCCGAGGGCAAGTGCCTCTTTGAGGAGCTTGCAGATCGGGGCGCCTTGCTTCTTTCTCAGGGAGATGAGAGATTCACCTCTCACCGGATCGATATGGAAAAGCTTTGCGCCATTCTTTTCACTTCCGGCACCACCGGCACCAGTAAGGGCGTGATGCTCTGCCAAAAGAACATTACGGCGGCGGTGAACGCTTCTCATCACGCCACCGATTTCTCCTACGACGACGTCGTGCTCTCCGTGCTTCCCATTCATCACACCTATGAGATGACCTGCGGCATTCTCACGCCCGTTCTCATCGGTGCCACCGTTTGTATTAACGATGGCTTGAAATACGTGATGAAGAATCTCAACTATTATAAGCCCACGGGCATGGTGCTGGTTCCTCTTTTCGTGAACACCATGTATAAAAAGATCTGGGACACCGCCGCCAAGAGCGGTCTGGATAAGAAGCTGAAATTCGGCCTTGGCCTCAGCAACACCCTGCGCAAGGCCAAAATTGATATTCGCAGAAAGCTGTTTAAGAGCGTTATTGATGGGTTTGGGGGCAGACTGTCGCTGATCGTTTGCGGCGGTGCCGCGCTGAATCCGGAAATGGTCTCTGCCTTTGAAGCCTTCGGCATTCGGATGTGCCAGGGCTACGGCATCACCGAGTGCGCTCCCCTGATCTCCGTGACTCCTCCCTCCTGCAAAAAGATCGAGAGCGTGGGCCCCGCCGTGGACGGACTGGACGTGATGATCGAGAGAGAGGATCCCGCCGATGAAACGGGAGAGATCCTGGTGCGCGGCGACAACGTGATGATGGGATATTTTGACGATCCCGAAGCCACTGCCGAGGTGATCAACGACGGTTGGTTTGCCACCGGCGACTACGGTTATATTGACAGCGACGGATATATTTACGTGACCGGCAGAAAGAAAAACGTGATCGTGCTGGAAAACGGAAAGAACGTGTTCCCCGAGGAGATTGAAAGCTATCTGGAGAATATGGAGCTGGTGAAGGAATGCGCCGTGGTGGGAAGAATCCGCGAGGACGGCGAGAGTGTGAAGATCACCGCTATCATTTTTCCCGATTTTGAGCTTGCCAAAAGCCGGGGGCTGGAAGATATGGCAGACATTGCCGAGGCGCTGAAGGGCGAGGTGGCTCAGTTGAACAAACAGCTTCCTTCCTTTAAGCAGATTCGGGGCGTGGAGCTGAGAAAAACCGAATTTGAAAAGACCACTTCCCACAAAATTAAACGCCACACAATTGATTAAGGAGGAAACGCTATGTTTGAAGAGCTGAAAACGATTTTGATGGAGGAACTGGACGTTCCCGAAGAGAAGATCACCATGGATGCTGAATTTGTAAACGATCTGAAGCTGAACTCATTGGAGATCGCCGACCTGGTGGTGCTCTGCGAGGATAAGTTCGGCGTGGTCATTGAAGAGACCGATCTCCACAGCCTGCTGTGTGTCAGCGATTTTGTGGAATATATGGAGTCCAAGGCCGAGTGAGAAAGCTCAACGTGGTTTTGGTGGAGCCGGAGATCCCGCAGAACACGGGGAACATTGCCCGCACCTGCGCCGCCACCGGCACCTCCCTGCATTTGATCCGCCCCTTGGGTTTTGAGCTATCCGACCGCTATTTAAAGCGTGCGGGGCTGGACTATTGGCAGTATCTGGATCTTAAGATCTACGATTCCTTGGAGGATTTTTTTCGTGAGAACCAAGGAGAATTCTTTTTCTTCACCACCAAGGCCGAGAGAGTCTATTCCCAACAGCGGTTTGAAGGCAACGCATATCTCTTTTTCGGAAAGGAGACTGCGGGCTTGCCCGAAAGCCTGTTGAAGCAGTTTCCGAAACGTTGCCTGCGCCTTCCCATGTTGGATCGGATCCGCAGTTTGAATTTGTCCAATTCCGTTGCCGTGGCCGTGTACGAGGTGTTGCGGCAGTGGGACTTTTCGGGGTTTGCCCTGGAGGGAGAATTTCCTCGGTGAAAAACAGAGTCTGTCGATAGAGGCACACTCCGTAAGGGAGTGTGCCTCAATGATATGCGTTCCTATCCGGAACGGGTGATATATCT
>JAZNGI010000105.1:0-11431 GCA_045576375.1 Eubacteriales bacterium | reverse complement strand
GGACTTGTCTTCCTAAGCCCGCTTGGCCTCCGACTTGGAAGAAGAATTTATCCGTTGGGATCTTTGGAGCAGAAAATACGTGATGCTGGGCTTGATGTATTTTATGGAGATCTCCCGGGACGAAGCGCTCAACGATGAGATCGTACGGTCTATGTGCAGACAGGCGGATTACATCATCGACCGCATAGGTCCGAATAAGCTGGATATCCGCAACTGCTCCCACAACTGGGAAGGCTTGAATTCCTGCTCTATCCTGGAGCCGATGGTGCGCCTTTACCGATTGACGGGAGATCAAAAATATTTTGAGTTTGCCGAATACATCATTTCCACCGGATTTATTCTTTCCGCCAATCTCATCGAGCTTGCTTGCCAAAACGTGTCTCCTCACAATTATCCCGTTACCAAGGCTTACGAAATGATGTCCTGTTTTGAGGGGCTCTTGCAGTTTTATTATATTACCGGCATTGAAAAATATAAAACCGCAGTGATGAATCTGGGCAAAAACATCATGGAAACCGAATTAAGCGTGATCGGCTGCAGCGGCTGCACCCACGAGCTGTTTGATCATACCAGTGTCCGACAGACCCAGACCGATTACGAAGGGATCGTTCAGGAGACCTGCGTCACCGTTACCTGGATGAAATTTGCTTCTCAGCTTTTGGAGCTTACGGGAAATTCGGAATACGCCGATCGGAGCGAGCAGTCCTTTTACAACGCCTACCGAGGCTCCTTTAATACCATGCGCGTCCCCGTCTGTGACGCAGATCAAAAACAACACAACATTTTTTCACAGATATTACCCTTTGACAGCTACGCTCCCCTGGTCAGTGATACCAGAGGCAGAAAAACGGGTGGATTCAATATCCTCTATGATAATACCTTCTACGGTTGCTGTGCCTGTATCGGCTCGGCAGGTGCAGGGGTGATTCCGGAAATCGCCCTTCTGAACCAAAAAGAGGGCGTGGTGATCAACTACTATGAAAAGGGATTCCTCCAGGCCCTTACTCCCCGAAAAGCCAAAATGAAGATCGACGTGGACACCGCGTATCCCTACGACGGCACGGTGAAATTCAACCTTGCGCTGGAACAAAGCGAAGCCTTTGAGATCGCTTTGCGCATTCCTTCCTGGTGCGAGAAAGCAACCGTTACCTACCAAGGAAAAACACAAGAGTTTGCTCCCGGTTATGCCCGGCTGAATGCCACTTGGAACGACTCTGACCGGATCGTGCTGGAGATGCCCATGGGAGTGAAACGAATTCTTCCTCCTGCCGATGCGGTCAACAGCGACGTGTTTGCCGCGTATACCTACGGTCCCATCGTTTTGGCGGCAGATCGGCGCGTTACCGATCCCGACAAAATTCTTAACGTTGCTTGCGACGAATTCGGCTACGCAGACGCCAAAAAAGTATTTTGTCCGGAAATTCGGGAAGCCTGCATTTGCTTTGAAGTGACCTTGGAATCGGGCGAAAGCGTTCGACTGATCGACTATGCCTCGGCGGGAAAAACCTACACCGAAGAGTCCCGTTGTGCCGCTTGGCTGAGAAGAAAATAACAAAACCAAGGGTCGACAAATCAAATCGTCACGGGAAAAACCCGACTTATCTTCAGACGTAAAACAACTAAAAATCAGACACATCTTTTTGGAGGTTTCACTTCAGAGATGTGTCTGTTTTTGTTTGGCGGGGAAAGCCCGTTGCGGTAAGAAAAATATACGCTCACAGTGATACTGCTTGACAAAACCAAAATATTCTTGTATTATTGTAATAGTACAAGGGTGCAAGGAGGCAGCATATGGCTTGGAGTTTTACTTCTGACAAGCCCGTTTATATTCAGATCGCCCAACGAATCACCGCTTCGGTGCTTTCGGGCGAATATAAAGCGGGGGAACAAATTCCCACGGTTAGGCAGTTGGCTTTGGAAGCGGCGGTAAATCCCAATACGGTTCAACACGCCTTTGCTCAGCTTGAAAAAGAGGGCATTATCGTGTCCCAAGGAACTGTCGGTCGTTATGTTACGGAAGACGAAACGATCATCGAAGAAAGCCGACAGCGTATCATTGAGCAGATGATCAAAGGGTTTGCCGAAAAAATTGCAAAGGTTTCAGAGGATAAAGAGCAAATTATAAAAATGGTGGAGGAGGCGTTGCAGTGAACATTCTTGAATGCAGGAATCTGACAAAATCATACAAACGGAATTTTCCCGTGTTAAAGAGCTTAGATCTAACCATTCCAAGGGGAAAGATCGTGGGCCTTTTGGGACCGAACGGGTGCGGAAAATCAACGCTTATGAAGTTGATCTCGGGACTCTTACAACCGGATAACGGCGAGATCCTGGTGAACGGATTGCCTGTGGGGGAGCAGACCAAAGCCCTCGTTTCTTATTTGCCCGAGCGAACGTATTTCAATCCTCGGATGCGAGTGACCCAGCTTGTGGACTATTTCTTTGATTTTTATGCCGATTTTGATAAAGAGTGTGCATATCGACTCATGGATGACCTGGGAATCAACCGCAAGGCCAAGCTCAAAACTCTTTCCAAGGGAACCAAAGAAAAGGTGCAGTTGATCCTTGTGATGTCGAGAAAGGCAAAGCTTTATCTTCTTGACGAGCCCATTGCAGGCGTTGATCCTGCGGCACGGGAATACATTTTGAGTACCATCGTGGGCAACTACAACCCGGGGGCTTCCATTATTATCACAACTCATTTGATTGCGGATGTTGAACAGGTGCTGGACGATTTCGTGTTTCTCACTTTCGGCGGAAGTGTTCTCAGATCGGGCAATGCCGAAGAAGCTCGTAACGAGAGCGGGAAATCCCTTGACGAACTTTTCAGGGAGGTGTTCAGATGTTAAAGAAGCTTTTGAAATATGATTTGGCCTCGGTCTTTCAATATTGGTGGATCGCGGCGGTGACGGTGCTTGGGCTTTCGGTTGTGGGCGGATGGGCGATCACCGTTTTGCGAGATTCCGCGTCCGAAGAAGCAGGCAAAGCGGTACCGATGATTCTGGATATTATGGCTACGGCGGCCTTTCCCTTGATCTACCTGAGCTTCGTGGCTTTTGGGATCTTAACGGCAATTTTCGTTTTTTTGCGATATTATAAAAACTTTTTCAGCGACGAGGGATATCTGACCTTCACTTTGCCGGTTAAGAAAACGCAGCTGATCCATTCCAAGCTTCTTACGGGTTCCCTGGCATCGGTTGCTACCACCGTTATCATTATCATTTCTGTGTTGCTGATACTTGGGATCGGTTTTTTTGATCAGATCGCAACGCCTGATTTTTGGAAGGGCGTAGCGGAATTTTTCGGCCAAGTGTATGAACTGCTCGGGGCATATTGCTTCGTGTACGTTTTGGAGATCCTTTTGTTACTGTTGGTGTCAACGGTGTTTTCCAATCTGTTTTTGTATGACTGCATCGCCATGGCCGCCATGTTGACCAAAAAGGCAAAAGGGATCACCGCAATTGCCATTTACTACGTTGCCAACGGCGTGTGTTCCACCATCGTTACCATCTTTACGCTGTTTGGCATGGGGACCATGATCAATGCAATGTTTGCAATGGAAAAAGCCGCGATCCTGTCTTTGATTGCCATACTCCTGTTAGGCGGGATCGTGATGTCGGTCATGTTTACGGTCCTTCTTTATATTTTGCAGTATTGGATGATTGACCGCAAGTTGAATTTAAGTTAAGGGGGAAACAGAATGAAAAAATTATTATCTTTTCTTTTTGCGGTTTTGCTGTTGCTCCCCTGCTTAAGTTTCACAGCGGGAGCCTATGGAATAGAGGACTGGGGGATCCCCCTGCAGTTGCCGTACAATGCAACCATCACCTTTTCGGAGGATCTCAAAACCTTATACGTGGGCGAGTTGCCGTATTCAAGATTCAATGCAAGCAATGCAAATCTGTCCGCCTATTATTCGCTGGAAAACGCAAAGCTTTTCGATGATGAGACCGTGGAGGATATCGAGCTGTCCGCCAATCAACAAGGCAACGTGATCGAGGCTTGGATCTATTATCGTGACGGTTCCCAACTTCATTGTTGGTTTATGGATAACCGATACCTGGAAGAATACGAACAGATCATAAACGGCGCCAACGATGAGCTGTATATTAATTTTTACTTGGAAGAAGATCCCTATTTAAGGGTCGAAGCAAAAAAATTAAAATCAAAAAAAATTCACACACGAGAGTTTAATTTTTATTCTTCCGAAATTTTTGACGTTTCAGCGTTTGTTTGGGACAAAAGCATTGAGGTGAATGCGGGAAGGCTCCTCGTTTGGTCCGATAAGGTTTACTATGAAGCGGAGGGCGACAACGAGGAAAACAAAGGCTATGCCGGCGAAACGTGGACCTTCTATCAGATAGAAGACCCGCAACTGCTCCAAGAGATCAGAAATAAACAAAGAGAGTATTATGACGAGTCGGACTACGGAGTATTGCTGGACCAAGAGATCGCAAAGAGAATATCCGTTGTTTTCTTTGCGGCGTTTTTCATCGTGTTTCCCTTTGCGGTAATGATCGGAGGGATCATCCTTGCCATTCGTTCCAAAAAACGCATCTACAAAAAAATGTTTATCATAACCGCCGTTCTGGCGGCAATCGAAGCCGTGCTTTTCCTCGTTGGCGGTTTGCTCCTGTTTTGATCGTCAACACGTCAAAAAACAAAGGACTTGAGTTTTTCCTCAAGTCCTTTTTGATTGGGGGGGAGCTTTCTTTACTGAGTTGTAATTGCAGGGCGAGCAATTTTTTCAGGGCAACCCTTGCAAAAAATAAACGAATGTGATATGATATAAGCACCACACTACATTTTAATATTTGGAGACTATCTATCTACTGTTAGGAGAACACTACCTTGGTAAAAGGTGTTCTCTCATTTTCTCCTTCGTGGGTAAATAGTCGGTGTAGTGTGGTAGCGAAACCGAGGGAAACACTTTTTCGGCACACCCTTCGGGGTGTGCTTTTTATTGAGGAGAATGCAATGTTTGGTAAGAAACAGCCCGAAAAACGGGTCGTGATCGCCGGGTGTCGGGATTATGATAATTACGAGCAGGCAAAAGCCTATATTGATTCTTGCCTGTCCAACGTCCGCAAGGAAAATCAGATCATCATCGTTTCCGGCGGTGCTCGGGGCGCGGATGCGCTGGGTGAGCGCTATGCCAAAGAGAACGGGTTTCAAGTGGAAAAATACCCTGCGGATTGGGAAACCTACGGCAAAAGCGCAGGCCCCAGGCGAAACGAACAGATGGCGCAGGCGAGCGACTATGTCATTTGCTTTTGGGACGGAAAAAGCCGAGGAACCAAGTCCATGATCGAATTTGCAAAAAAGCACAACAAACCCCTGCGCATCCAATGGGTGTAATAAGAGCATTTTCGGCAAGATCGGGGGATTTTTCGGCGGTTTGCGGTTGACAAGGGGGAAAAAGGGGAGTATAATATCCCTAAAAGAAGAAACGAGGTAACAACGATGCTCTACATCCCTTCCTTACCCTTGAAATATAAGGATTCTACCATAGACGATTACACCAAGGGCGATCCCGAGTTCAGTTGGCTCTTTGCCGATGCCCGTTTATGGGTGGAGGGGGAGGAATGCCCCGTGAGAGAATGTCGGGTCAGCGCCGTGCCCTTCAACCGCATGTGGCCCGGCTACCAAAGAGACCGTTCTCAAAGCGAATCTTCCGGCTACGCTTCCTTTTGTGCCGACGGCCCTGTGAAGCTGAGAGTGCAGACGCAAAGCAAGATCTCTTCCGCCGTGATCCGCCCTCTGTCCCGAGGGATCAAGGTGAGCATCGTGGGAGAAAAGGAGCTGGAATTCACCCTTTCTCAATACGGCGGCTACGTGTTGGAGATCAACGGCCAACACCATCCCATGCATTTGTTTTTTGATCCCGTCAAGCCCCTTCCCCGGCCCGAGGAGACCACCCGTTATTTCGGCCCCGGCGTCCACTTTGCGGGCATCATGGAGCTCAAGGACCACGACCGCATCTTTTTGCATCCCGAAGCCCTGGTATTCGGCTCTCTTTACAGCCAAGGGGCCAAGGACGTGAAGGTGTTTGGCGGCGGCGTGCTGGACGGCGGCACCGAGCGGCGTTTGCTGGAGCATTGCTATGAGCCCTTCACCAAGGGAACGGTTCGTTTATATAATTGCTCCGACGTGGTGATTGAGGACGTGATCTTAAAGGACAGTGCCACCTGGGTGCTGAGCCTGTTCGACTGCCAACGGGTGACAGTGAAAAACGTGAAATCCGTGGGCCATTGGCGTTACAATACCGACGGCATCGACGTGGTGAACTGCCGCGACGTTGCCATTTCCCACTGCTTTTTGCACGTGTTTGACGACGCCATCACCCTCAAAGGCATCTACGGTTGCCAAGAGCCCGTGGAAAACGTCACCGTGGAGGACTGCGTGCTGTGGTGCAGTTGGGGCCGTACCCTGGAGGTAGGGGTGGAAACGGACGTGCCTGTGATGAAGAACATCCGTTTTTCCCGATGCGACTGCATCCGCAACGCCCACGCGGTGCTGGACGTGCGAAGCGGCTCGGGAGCAGATATCAGCGGCGTGCTGTTTGAGGACGTCCGTGTGGAATATCAAAAGGATTTTCTTGCGCCTTTGTATCAGCACGGGGACGACGCCGTGTACGATCCCGCTTTAAGCAAATATCCCATTCCTTCCTTGCTCCACGTGGACAACAAGATCCGTTACGATGAGCGCAAAGAGGGTAACGTGGAAGACGTCAAGGTGAAAAATCTTCAGGTATTCCTGGAAGAAGGATGCCCCAAACCCAAGATCGTGGCAGAGAATTACTCCGAGAAAGCGGTCTTTTCTCCCGTGGAGATCGACGGCTTGTTCATCAACGGAGAGCGGCAAAAGGATCTGGAGCGCTTTGACTGTCAGTTTGCGGGGGGCGCCGTGGTAAGGCTGAAGTGACAAAAAACGATAAAACTTGACAAAATCCTTTCCATGGTGTATAATAGGGCAAACTCAAAAAGGATGAAAGAAAACCGATGAAACGTTTCTTTGTTGTTTTTCTCACGGTCTCCTTGCTTTGCTCGTTGGGGGTCCTTTCGGTTGCCGCCGAATCCGCACAGGAGCCGTCTGCGGTTGCCGGTGCCAGCGATGCGGTACTGTTGGTGTTTGTCTCTCTTTGCTTTGTTATACTAACGGTGCTCGTGTGTTTTTACCGCTACAGAAAAAAGCATTATGACAGAACTTCGGGAGAGTAATCTCCCGAAGCTTTTTGTTTATAAAAAAGGGGCACGGATCGTTCCGTGCCCCTTGGCTTTTTCTTTTTAATAGGCAATGCCCCAGTATACCAGGTGCTTTGCTTTTTTGCCGCAACAAACGCAAACGTCGGAAATTTCTTCCTGTTCCAGGGGAATACAGCGGCTTCCCACGCCCGTTTGCTCCTTCACGCTGTCTTCGCAAGCCTCGTCGCCGCACCACATGGCCTTCACAAAGCCGTCGCCCTTTTCCTTGAGTGCGGTTTTGATCTCGTCCAAGCTCTTGCAGGCGTAGCTCTTGTTTTCGCGGTTTTTCAGCGCCTTTTGGAAGAGGCCGTCTCTTACCTCGGCAAGCTTCTTCTCCAGTGCGCTTTCCAGCTCGTCCAGGCTCACCACGGTCTTTTCCCCGTTGTGACGACTGACCAGCACGCACTGATTGGCCTCGATGTCCTTGGGGCCGATCTCCAAACGAACGGGAACGCCCTTCATTTCATATTCGGCAAATTTCCATCCGGGGGAGTTGTTGCTGTCGTCCAGCTTCACGCGGAACTTCTCTTCCAGACGGGCCTTCAGCTCTGCCGCCTTCTCCAGAACGCCCGCCTTGTGCTGGGCGATGGGCACGATCACCGTTTGGATGGGTGCCACGGCGGGGGGGAGCACCAGGCCGTTGTCGTCGCCGTGAGTCATAATGATGGCGCCGATGAGACGGGTGGTCACACCCCAGGAGGTCTGGTGGGGATAAGTCTTCTGATTGTCTTTGTTGGTAAACGTAATGTCAAAGGCCTTGGCAAAGCCGTCCCCGAAATAGTGGGAGGTGCCTGCCTGGAGGGCCTTGCCGTCGTGCATCAGCGCTTCAATGGCGTAGGTGGCTTCCGCGCCTGCGAACTTGTCGCTGTCGGTTTTTCTTCCCTTGATCACGGGCATGGCCAGATACTTCTCGCAGAATTCAGCGTACACGTTGAGCATGCGCTCGGTCTCTTCCACGGCCTCCTGAGCGGTGGCGTGCAGGGTGTGACCCTCCTGCCAAAGGAATTCTCTGGAGCGCAGGAAGGGACGGGTGGTGCGCTCCCAGCGAACCACGCTCACCCACTGATTGTAGAGCTTGGGCAGGTCGCGGTAGGAGTGAACCACGTTGGAGAAATGCTCGCAGAACAGGGTCTCGGAGGTGGGGCGCACGCACAGGCGCTCCTCCAGCTTTTCGTTGCCGCCCATGGTGACCCAAGCCACCTCGGGGGCAAAGCCCTCCACGTGATCCTTTTCCTTCTGCAGCAGGCTTTCGGGAATGAACATGGGCATGCACACGTTTTCGTGCCCCGTTTTCTTAAACATTCCGTCAAGAATGCGCTGAATGTGCTCCCAAATGGCGTAGCCGTAAGGACGGATGACCATACAGCCCTTTACGCTGGTGTATTCGATCAGCTCTGCTTTTTTCACAATGTCGGTATACCACTGAGCAAAATCCACGTCCATGGAGGTGATTTGCTCAACGTTTTTCTTGTTCTCTGCCATAATCTTCTTTCCTTTCCCTTGGATACTCTTACTATTTTAGTCTTTTTTCACTTTTTTGTCAATAGCTTTATGGGATTCAGAAGGGAATAGGGGATGGATAGATTTCCAAAGCCCTTGCCGATGGCGATGTGGGGCTTCATGGTGCCGTGAAAATCCGTTCCTCCCGAGGGGAAAAGCTCCAGTTTTTCGGCAAGAGCCGCGTAGTCACGGGTCATTTCGGGGGTGTATTCCGAGTAGAGCACCTCCGCGCCCTCCAGACCGTAGCCCTTCAGCTCTCTCAGATAGGCTTCCAGGGCCGCGCCTTCCTTCTTGGTGTGGTGGAGATGGGCGGCAACGGCAACGCCGCCCGCGCCCTTGATGAGACCGATCCCCTCTTTGGCGCTGAGGCTTCGGATGGAGCAATAGGCGGGGCCTCCCACGCCCAAAAAGCGGTCAAAGGCGTCCTTCACGGAAGCGGCGTAGCCCTTTTTCACCATGGCCTTGGCAAAATGAGCCCGTCCCAAAAGATCGCTTCCCGCTTCTCTTCGGGCTTCCTCCAGGCTCACAAAAACACCGATGGCTTTGAGGGCGCGCTCCGTGGCGAGGTTTCTTTCTCTGCGCTCTTCTCGGATCCTCTCCAGCGCCGCCGCAAAGCGGGGCTCCTTGGGATCAACGTATAGGCCCACGATGTGGGTCTCCCCGTCGCTGACCACGGAAAGCTCAATGCCGGGAATAAATTCCAGCCCGATGGCCTGCGCCTCCTTTTGGGCCCGCTCCAGTCCGTCCACGGTGTCGTGATCGGTCAGGGCAAGGGCACTAAGTCCCGCCGCCTTGGCGTGGCGCATCAGTTCCTCGGGCGACATGGAGCCGTCGGAGCAGTTGGAATGAACGTGCAAATCAATGGTTTGTTCCATAATTACTTCCTTTTTTTCATACTCTTCTTTTATTTTACCATAAAACCTCCGATTTGCAAGAGCGAGGAAAAAGCTTTTTAAAAAAATGGAAATTTGTATTGACAAAAACAAAAGCGAATGCTATAATATAAAGGCTGTGAAAAAAGCACGGCGTCATAGCCAAGTGGTAAGGCCACGGTCTGCAAAACCGTTATTCCCCGGTTCAAATCCGGGTGACGCCTCCAGAAAAAAGTCCTGTTCGAAAGAACAGGACTTTTTTCAATGATGTTTGCCTTCGGCAAATGATGTCACTTCGTTAATGATGACGGCTTCGCCTAATGATGTCGCTTCGCTAATCTTTTGGCAAACATTGCATCATTGCGACCAACGGGAGCAACATCATATTTGCGAAGCAAATGCATCATATCGACAAAGGCGATACATCATTTCATCTTGCACCTCCACCGATTTTATGCTATAATACATATAGGCGGTGATGATATGGAAAAATACATCTATATTTTTGTTATAATGTTTGTTGTAGTTGTTATTCCTATCGCTCTTTATATTATTTTCAAGCCTATATTTCGACAGAATAAATTATTGAATGGTATTGTTAACTACGATACTTTTATGAGAAAATTTGTGTTTCGTATTGAGATTACAAAGGAAGAATTTTATTCACGGCTGAAAATACGCAATATCAATGATGTATTAGAATATTCTTTAAATGAGGATTGTTCAGTCATTACATTTACTATGTATAATATGAAATATTCATATAAAATAATAGTTGATGATTTCAATGAATCAATTATTCTGCGAGTTGAGCAAATACAGATAACCAGTAAGCCAGCTTTTCGTATCAATGAATTTTTTATTAAGATATTTAATGCAACACCATTGGAGTTTGAAAAATATTCATTTTAATATAAAATATTAAAGAAAATCAAGTTTTTGACCAGTTCTTTTTCGGACACGAATGACAGAAAATACGACCTGTTTTGACAGGTCGTTTTTTCAGCTAAATCCACCCTTGCGGGTGGGTGAAGTTTTGCTTCGCAATGTGAAATTCTCGCTGCACTCGAGTGAAATCGCTGCGGCGGTGGGTGGATTTAATTTCACATTTTGCGACAGCAAAATATTACACCAAAGGCGTATGCCTTTGATTTCACCGTGAGCATATGCGAACGATTTCACTAACTCTTGCAGTTTCGACGCTTTATGCTATAATTAAGGAAAGAAATCAAACAGAGGAGGTATTGTGATGACGATTGCTTTTTTGGGCGATAGTATTACATTTGGATATGGTCTGGATAATAAAGAAGACAGATATTCTACATTAGTCAGCAAGGGATTGGGAATGGATGAATTAAATTATGGCATCACCGGTACTTTGGTTGCCAAGGCAGGACTGAATGAAACTGATGAAAAGGATTTTTTGAGTCGAGCTACTTTGATAGATGACGCCGATATTGCCGTTATCTTCGGTGGCACGAATGACTATTTTTGGAGTGATCACCCGATTTATGGTTTTGGAGATCAATATTTTGAGTCTGCGATAAGAAAGCTTGTAGAACGAATCAAAGAAAAAAGAACCGGGAGAATAACCTTATTCGTAACCCCGTATCCTCATAACGGAGTTGGGAATTTTTATGGCGGAAGTCACTGGAAAGAGTCCAACCGTCATGATACGAGCGAAAAGAATTATAACGGACATACATTGAAGGAGTATGTTGATGTTATAGATCAAATTTGTAAGGCGAACGATCTTCCGTGTCTAAATTTGTTTGATGACTTTGGCTTCTGTTGGCAGAAGCATACAAGTGACGG
>JAZNGI010000104.1:0-4552 GCA_045576375.1 Eubacteriales bacterium | reverse complement strand
CCGAAAACGATGCCTCCCGTGATGGCCAATCCTCCCTCCCACACGGCCAGCATGGAGAGAAAATCGGGATAAAGCTCCGGATTGGTGATAACGAAAAAGGCTCTGGCGCCCACGATTCCCGCGGGGATGGCAAAGAGAATATAATCCAGAAAATCATCGGAGGTGAAGCCCTCTTGGCACACTGCCTTGCGGGAAGAAACAAGATAGGCCAGGATCATTCCCAGGCAGATCATAATTCCGTACCAGGCAATGGGCTTTCCGAACACGGTGAAGGCGGTGGGGTTGAGCTCAAACTCGAAGCTTCTCAAAAAGCCGAGCTTGTCAAACCAAAGAGAAAAAGGTGCCATTTGGGTTCTCCTTTCACGAAACGGGGGACACGATGCTCAGGGCAAAGCGAGCGGGATCGTAGGACGAGACGAAGCGGCGGAGGATGTCTTCCCGGGTGATGGCGGCAATGCCGTCTCCCAGGGAGAGCATATCCACTCCGTTGAAGTGCAGATCCACGAAGGTGTGAGCGATCTGAGCGGGGGAGTTCCAGTTTTGGATCATTCGGGAGTAGCAAGCCTTTTTGCACCGCAGAAAATCTTCCTCGGTGAGAAACGCTTCGGGATCTTTTTTGGCTTGCTCCACCAACGACAGGATGCGAGAAAACACCTTTTGGGGCTCGCGGCTTTCTCCGCCCATTTCCAAAAATCCGTAATGAGCGGAAAAATTGTAGTTCACGCTGAAGCTGTCGGTCACCAGGCCGTCGGTGTAGAGGGATTCATAAAGATCGCCCGACTTACCGAAGAGCATATCGCAGAGGATCTCTTGCTCCAGCATTCGCCGCGCCTTTTGCTCCCGGCTGTCCTCGGGGGAAAAGCAGGTGTCCTTCATTCCCGCCAAGAACAGGGGCAGAGATACGCTGAGCTTTTTTTCCACCAGGGGGCAGGCGATCTCCCGGGGCTCTTGGGGATAGCGTTTTTCAACCTTGGGATCATGGGAAGGGGGGAGAATCTCATCACACAGGGCGCTGACCTTGTCCATATCGAAGGGGCCGCACAGACACAGGAGCATATTGTGGGGATCGTAGAAGGTGCGGTGGCAACGGTAGAGGATCTCGGGGGTGATTTGGGCAATGCTTTCCTCGGTGCCCGCAATGTCGATCTTCAGGTTACTTTCCCGATAGAGGGCGTTCACCAGGCCGAAATACACCTGATAGTAGGGATCGTCCCGATACATTCCGATCTCCTGGTTAATGATGCCCAGTTCCTTTTTCACCGTTTCCTCGGTGAAGTAGGGAGAGGTGACGAATTTCAGCAACACCCGCAGATTCTCATAATAATTTTCGGTGGAGCTGAAGAGATAGGCGGTCATTTCGTTGGAGGTGAAGGCGTTGGCTGAGGCCTGCAGGTCGGCAAATTGGGCAAAGGTGTCGCTTCCGTCCTCGTTTTCAAACATTTTGTGCTCCAAAAAGTGGGCGATCCCATCGGGAACGGTGAGAAAATCGCTGTCCTCTCGGGTTTTAAAGCAACGGTCCACGGAGCCGTAGCGGGTGGCAAAAAGGGCGTAGGCCTTTTTTTGCTCCTTGGGGATCACGGCGATCTCCAGGCCCGAAGAGTGGCGCAGGGTGATGAGGCGCTCTCCCAAAAGGGTGTTTTCTCTCAGCTTGCGATCAGCCATTGTTTCCCTCCTTCTTTTCTCCTTCCAGGAGAAATACGGTGTCCAGTCGGATCTTTCTTGCCGCCGCGGCAACTTCCTGAGCGGTCACGGTGCTCAGGGCCTTCACCAGCTCTTCGGGGCAACGGGTGTCTCCCGCCAGAATGCGGGAATAGAACCAATCGGCAATGGCGGAGGGGGTGTCCTCCAGACCCGTGAGGGCGTTGATGAGCGCCTTGGTGCTCTGCTCCAATTCGGCGGCGGTGATCTCTCCTTGGCAGGTGAGCTCCCATTGGTGCAGGATCTCGCTGTAGGCCTCGTCGAATTTATCGGGGTCGATGCCGCAATACACGGCCATCACTCCCTTGGAGGTGTCGGGGCGGGAGCCGATGGAGTAGCACAGGGAGAGCTTTTCTCTTACGTTCACGAAAAGCTTGCTGGTCAGGGAGCCGCCCAAAACCGCGTTAAACACGGTGAAAGCAGAATAATCGGCATCGGTGAGCGTGGTGAGCGTGCGAAAGCCCAGCACCAGGTTTGCCTGGGTCACGTCGCTCTTTTCCCGCAGAATTCGGGGAGAGGCAGGGACTTGGGTGACGATCTTGGCCTTGGCAATTTCGGTGTTGTTTCGCAAGATCTGAGAAAAGCGCTCTTCAAAGAAGCGTTTCACGGGAGCGGGGTCGCTTCGTCCCACGTGGAAGATCTCCACGTGCGCGGTCTGTAACAGGCGGTCGTAGAAGTGTTTGAGCTCAGCGGCATTCGGGGCCTGAAGGGCTTCCTTTTCTCCCAGAGGATCCACGCTGTAGGCCTCGTGGGCGCACATTTGTTCGTACATCCGCTTGCGGGCGTAGCTCATTTTATTGTTGATCTGAGCGTTAACGGCATCCACGGCGTTTTGCTTTTCGCTTTCCAGGCGGGTGGGTTCAAAGCCGCCGTTTTCGGTGTAGGGGCAGAAGATCACGTCTCCCAGAATGCCGAGAAGCTCTTGGGTGATGCTTTCGCCGTTCAGGGCGTAGGGATCGGCCAGGCAGGAGGCGGAAAATGCCAGCACCTGGTTCTCGCCGCTTTTGAACACGTCGGTGTCCAGATTGGCGCTGTAGCAAGCATCCAGGGCGCGGTTGAGACTTCTCAGGTCGGGATAGCGACGGCTGCCGCGGATCAGCACCCGAGAGAGAAGGGCGGTTTTGGCGGCGTTCTCCCCGGTGAGAGGGAGAGAAAAGTAGAGATGGATATAATCGGTTTTATAGGTGTCGGAAAACACGTGGTTAAAAAAGATCCCTTGGGAGATCTTTTCCCGTTCCAGACGGATGCGGCTCATGGCGGCCTCCTTGATTTCAAAAATCTGTTCTTCTTATTATAAAACAAAAAGAAGAAAATATCAAACATATTATATGAATTTTTTTCATAATTATAAAGATACGGCAAAAATTCCAAGCCCCGCCCTTACGGTCTGTCATTGCATGTCGGTGTCTGTGTGTGGTAGAGTCCGTTTAAACAAAGCAAAGCGGATTTTGCAAGAAAAATGAATGAGAGGTGACTGATTTGCTGGAATTTTACGTGGATGGGCAGAATCTGAAGCGAGGCGATCGGGAGCGTTTGGTGGCGGGAAGCGTGGGCTTCGTGGAATTTTGCGTTCATTTTGACCCTTGTTGGGCAAACTACACCAAGACTCTTTTGGTTCGCAACACCCTGCAAGAGGATACTTACTGCGTGTTCGACATCAAGGACGGCGAGAGAAACAAGCTTCCTCACGAGGTGCTGGTGCCCGGGGGCGAGGTGGAGCTGAGTGTGTTCGGCGCGGGAGAAAACGCCGCTTGCGCCACGGCCAACTCGGTGCGCATTCCCGTGGAGCCCAATCTGTCCTCGGCAGACGTGAAGGAAAGCCTTGAGCCCAGCCCCACGCTGTTTGAACAGATCTGTGAAACGTTGCGGGAAACCCTCAAACGGCTTCCCGGAAAGAATCTGATGCTCAAAGGGGAAGAAGACGGCATATACTGGAAGAGCGAAGAGGAGGACGAGTGGAGCTATCTGGTAAGCTCCGAAGTCCTGCGGGGAGAAGACGGCACCCGTTGGTTTTTTGCCTCGGCGTTTCCCGAAAATGCTAAAGAGGGGGATTTCTTTTTTTCTGAGGAAACGGGAGATATTTACCGAAAAGAGAAGGAGCAATGGAAGCTCTGCGCTCAGCCGGGAACGGCACAAAAGGCAGCCGAAGAGGCCGCCGAAACTGCCCAAAGAGCGGCGAAAGCCGCCGAAGAAGCCGCTGCTGCGGCAGGGGAGGTGTTGGACCCTCCCAATCTTTTTCCCGAGGGCTTTGAGGTATGGAACCAAGACGGCGCGATTGTGAGCCCCGTGATCGGGAAGGCGCTGGCGGGCTACACGCTGCTCCCCGATGAGGAAACGTTTTTTTCGTCTGTTACGTATCGCCTTCCCGTCACGCCCGGAAAAACTTACGTGTTCACGCCTCCTCGGGACAGCGGAACCGGCTGTTCTTTTGCCGTGGGCGATGCCAACGGGATCTGTTTGGATTTTACCTATGATCCCATTGAAGAATACGAGGTGAAGATCCGTTACAACGGCTTGACTCCCACGCACATTTATTACTGTGTGACAGACGAGCTCATGGCTCCCGTGGTGTTTCAGGAACAAGGTGTGAGAGCGCTGAAGACGGTTGCTCAGAACGCGCTTCGAACAGCCCAAGAAGCCAAAGACGCTTTCGGCCAAGGAAAGGAGCTCTTTTCCAACGCCTTAAAAGGCTCGGCAAGCGGGGAATGCCTTTTTCTGTGCGACCTTTCTCCCATGGAGCATACGATGAAGGTGAAGGCATCTGCGGGCGGCGCAAGCCTTAGCGTTTGCGGCTTGAATCTGTGGGACGAAGAGGTAGAGATCGGCGGGATCAACACCTCCACGGGGGCAAACG
>JAZNGI010000103.1:0-6592 GCA_045576375.1 Eubacteriales bacterium | reverse complement strand
GGCTACTGCTCCGACATGACTCGCACCGTGGTGCTGGGCAAGGCGGATGAAAAACAGAAGCAAGTGTATCAAACCGTGCTGAACGCCCAGCTTGCCGCCATCGCCGCCGCCAAGGCAGGGGTAAAGGGAAAGGACGTGGATAAGGCCGCCCGTGACGTGATCGCCCAAGCAGGCTACGGCGACTGCTTCACCCACTCCACGGGCCACTCCATCGGCATGGAGGTGCACGAAAGCCCCAACTTCTCCTCCCGCTGTGAGGAAGAGATCCCCGCAGGCGCCGTGCTCAGCGTGGAGCCGGGCATCTATCTGGAGGGGCAGTACGGCGTGCGCATTGAAGATATGATCGTTATTACCCCCACGGGCTGTGAAAATCTCACCCCCGTTCCCAAAGGGCTTTTGGAGATCGGCTGAAGATAAAAAGAAAAGCACTTATGCTAAAAGACAGGTTTGTCTGCATAAGTGCTTTTTATGTCTTGGGTTCAGAAGGCGATCTTTTCTTCCAGATAGTTCACCAGAGAGTCAATGGGCAGTCTCACCTGCTCCATGGTGTCACGGTCACGGACGGTCACGCAGTTATCTTCCAGGCTGTCAAAATCGTAGGTAATGCAGAAGGGCGTTCCGATCTCGTCCTCTCTTCTGTAGCGCTTGCCGATGGAGCCTGCGTCGTCAAAATCCACCATAAAGTGCTTGGAAAGCTGAGCGTGAACCTCCAAAGCCTTCTCGGAAAGCTTTTTGGACAAAGGAAGCACGGCGGCCTTGAAGGGCGCCAGAGCGGGATGGAAGTGAAGCACCACACGGCTGTCCTTCTCGTCCAACTGCTGCTCGTCGTATGCCTCCACCAAAAAGGCCAGGGTCACACGGTCGGCACCCAGAGAGGGCTCAATCACGTAGGGCACGTATTTTTCGTTGGTCTCGGGATCAAAGTAATCCATGGGCTTGCCCGAATGGTTGGCGTGCTGCGTCAGATCGTAATCCGTGCGGTCCGCCACGCCCCAAAGCTCGCCCCAGCCGAAGGGGAAGAGGAACTCAAAGTCGGTGGTGGCCTTGGAGTAGAAGCAAAGCTCTTCGGGATCGTGATCTCTCAGGCGGAGATTTTCCTTTGCCATTCCCAGATTGTAAAGGAAGTCGGCACAGTAGCCCCTCCAAAAGTCGAACCACTCCAGATCCGTGCCGGGCTTGCAGAAGAACTCCAGCTCCATCTGCTCAAATTCTCTGGTGCGGAAGGTGAAGTTGCCGGGAGTGATCTCGTTGCGGAAGGACTTTCCGATCTGAGCCACGCCGAAGGGCACCTTCTTTCTGGTGGTGCGCTGAATGTTGTTGAAATTCACAAAGATTCCCTGGGCGGTCTCGGGACGCAGATACAAGGTGTTGCTCTTATCCTCGGTCACTCCCTGGAAGGTCTTAAACATCAGATTAAATTTGCGAATATCGGTAAAATCGCCGGAGCCGCAATCGGGGCAGGCAATGTGATTCTCCTTGATGAAGGCCATCATCTGAGCGTCGTCCCAGCCCGCGGGGTTCACGTCCAGCTTGTTTTCTGCAACGAAATCCTCAATCAGCTTGTCGGCTCTGTGACGGGTCTTGCACACCTTGCAGTCCATGAGAGGATCGGAAAAGCCGCCCAAGTGGCCCGATGCCACCCAGGTCTCGGGGTTCATAATAATGGCGCTGTCCAGACCCACGTTATAGGGGCATTCCTGAACGAATTTCTTCCACCACGCCTTTTTCACGTTATTCTTCAGCTCCACGCCCAAGGGACCGTAATCCCAGGAGTTGGCAAGGCCGCCGTAGATCTCACTGCCGCTGTAAACAAAACCGCGGTTCTTGCACAGGGCAACGATCTTTTCCATCGTCTTATCGGTGTTCAGCATTTTCTGTCATCCTTACTTTTTTATTATTTTGCTTTTTTATTTTACCCTATTTTTCCCTTTTCGTCAATAGGTTGCGGCTATTTTCCTTTCCCGCAAAGCCCATGAAAAAACCGGACCAAAGCTGCATTGCTTCGATCCGGATTCTTTTTTCATAAGAGGCTTCACTCCTTGGTTTCTTCGGAAGAACTCTCTTCTTTTTCCTGCGTTTCTTCTTTGCCTTCTTCGGCGGTTTGCTCCCCTTCCTCCAACCACAAGGCACCAACTTCTTGCGGAGCGGGGGCAGCCGGCTCCTTGAGAGTCTTGGCATATTGCCGCATCTGCAGTGCGATCAGCACCGCCAGTCCAACGGTAGCCACCCCAAAGCAAACGGCCACGGGAAGGAAAAGCCCGTCGATCAATCGGTACAGAAGACTGTCCAAAAGGCTCTTCACGGGGGAAGGGGTGATGGCCAGTCGGGCGGGCAGATCGTACACACGGAACAACAGCACGGGGAAGAACAGCACCGTCGCTCCCACCCAAAAGAAGGTCACGGCGTTGTAAGCCTTGCGCAGATAGTCCTTACCCCCCGTGAGGCAAACCACACCCGTACAGGAAAGCACGATCAGCGCCAAGGGGATCCACGGAGAGATCCTTAAGGGTGCCATCAGTGTCTCATTGCCGAACACCTTGCTGTGGGCAAGGCGGATAATGCTCAGAGAGCTCATTCCCACCAAATTGAAATTGAAGGAGTTTACGTCCGAGGTCACCAGCTTGCTCAGATCGCTGAGAAGCTCGCTGAGAGTTTGCTCGTCCACCTCGTAACCGCCTTCCTGCGCTGCCGAAAGAACGTGTTGGCGAAAGGGCTCAAACTTTTCCACGGGATATTGCACCTTTTCCAGCGTTTCCCCTTGAAGGAAGGCACGGGAAAGACCGATGAGATATTCCTTGGTGCACTCTTGCACCGTTTGCATATCCACGCATTGGCGCGCAAGATGCTCCTGCATCTCCTCGCTTTCCTCGTAACGGGCCAATTCACCGGAAAGATGCTCCACAATGTACCCCTCCAACTGCCCGAGATACTGCTCGTCGCAGGCGGAAAGGTAAAAATCTTCGTTCATCAGCGTGCCCTGGAAGAAGAACAGCAACAGGCAAGCCACCGTGGAAAGCACCGTTAACGCCGCGCAAAAACCGGCGCCGATCTTTTTGATCACGGCAATCGTTTTTTCATGTTTCATTGGGCATCCACGCTCCAATCCTTCCCTTCGATCATCCGACCCACCACCGCCAGGCGCTTATCCTTATAGGCGTAGGCGTTTCTTCTGGGATAGCAGGTATACATAAAGAGAATGTTGTCTTCGTCGTTGTTGGCGTTAAACAAAATGGCGTTGTCCCGCTCTTCAAACACGAACATATTGATCACCTCGTAGCGATAACGCCCGTAAACGGTGTCAACGGTAATGATATCTCCCAGCTCCATCTCTTCCATCTCATAGAAGTAGCTGTTCACGTGTGCGGAAATGATGGTGCGCCCGCCCCGACCGCAAAAGTCGGACTTGATGCTCATACAGGCGCCCTTTTTCAAAAGGTCCTTGGTGTCGCCGAAGATCAGGGGAATGTCTTTTCTTTCCCAGCCGTCAACGTTGAGCTTGCCCCACCGGCTTCCATAGTTGATTAAGGGAAATTCATCGGGAACGGGAGGGGCTTCTCCCTCTGCAGTTCCGGTCTGAGGAAGAGTTCCGTTCTGCCCCGTGGCAGGACCGTCCTTATTGGAACCCTCTTCAAAAAGATCGTCGGGAGCGGGAACAATGGGGTCGTTGGTAATGGCGTCAAAATAGGTACTGTTGGCGATAAAGGTCTGGAACACCCAGACGGAAGCCAGCACAACGGCTACGGAGAATAGCAAAAAGGGAGCGCAGTAAAGCACTCCCTTTCTCGCCAGCTTCGTTGTTTTATTACAGGAAGCCTTAGATGTCATAACCAGTTATGCTCTGTTCTTCTGGCAAACGTAAGCAGCGGAAGCAAGAACTACAAATGCTGCTGCAGCTACGAGGAGCAGAGTAGCAGGAGCAACCGCCTCGATACCGGTGGAAACAACGGTATCGCCGATGGTAACGTCACCGAGAGGCTTGTTGTCAGCCTTTACTTTGAAGCTAACGGTGGTGATGTCATCCTTTTCAACGATGGTATAGGTGATGCCGAGAGTGTCGCAAGCCTTGTCCAGATCAGCAAGCACGTGCTTCTTCTCAGCCGCGGTGTAATCGCTCAGCTTGGTACCCTTGCCGCTGTTAACGATAGCCTTGGAGTTCTCCAGAGCTTCGATGACGATCTTGGCCTGCTCGTCGGTCACGGTGATCTGATTCAGAATGTTCTTGAGGGCGGGAATGTATTCCTGCTCGTATCCGTCGGGACAAACTTCTTCAGCCTTGGCAACGATGTCAGCCTTAGCATCTGCAAAAGCGCAAACAGAGAAAGCGCCCATCAGAACTGCCATCAGCATGACAACAGAGATAATTTTTTTCATGTTTCTTTACCCCTTTTTAATATTTACTAATACCGCCTACAGTATTTTATCATATTGTACATCAAAAACACGCAATAGTCAATACTTTATTGGGATTTTTTAAAAAAAATTCCTTCCATTGTTTGCTAAAAGCCCCACGTTTGTCTTTTTTTCACGCTTTTTTCAGTTTTCCCGCCTTTAAAAGCCGAAGCATCGCGGTGTTCTGAGAAGCCAAGCCCTTGTAATTCTCAATGCCGTTTTCCTCTGCCAGACGGCGGCGATAGGCAAAGTCTGAGGGCGCTCCCACCGACTTCAGACCGTCCACAATGCTCCTTCCGCCGTAGGGACAGGGAGCAAAAAACTCATCCCCCGTTTCCGCTTTTTCCGGCGCCACGGGTCCGTTTGCGTCCGTAAGATAGCCCTTCACCTCTGCCTCAAACGCATCCCAACGGGGAAGAATGTACTGGGGACAGCCCTTGGAAGGCTTGAAGTAGCTGTGGGTATACAACCCCTCCTCCACGCTCAGCCCCGCCTGCTTTAACAGCCACGCCGCCAAAAGAGCGGTGGTGCGCATACTTTCTTCTCCGCCGCCGATGCACTCGATGGCAATGCAGTCCAGATTGCCGCCCACCGTTCCCACGGCCCTTTTGTCCTTGCGGCGGGTGGAACCGTCCCCTGCGTGCCAGCCCCGTTCCTCCAAGGAAAGATTCTGCCAGATCTGATCCCGCCACACGTAAAAGTGCACCACGGCGCCGCCCATGTTGCAGTTGGGCCAGGTGGCTCGGGTGTATTGCTCCGCGGGATCGGTGTCGGGAGAGGTGGCGATCTCTCCCGTGTTGTGGATCACCACGCCCCGAGCCTTGCCGCTGCCGTCGCTAAGCTTTTTCAAGGGCTTCATGGGCTCTCCCTTGCGACACCAGGACGCCACGTATTTTTGCGCACGGGCGCTGTCGGGAATGATTTTTTCTTTGATCTCCAGTTGGTTGCCCGCAATGGTGATTTTCGTGATCTTGTCGGGCGTTAGATAGTTTGCCATGTCAATCCTCCTTATGCAGTTGTTTGATGATCTGATTGCAATATACGCTGCCTCCCGCAGCCAGGATCCCCTGGGTCACCGCCGTGAAGATACAGCCCGCCCCTTGCCAAACGCCGCCGATCTCTTCCGTGGAAAGCACGTAGATCAGGCTCAGCAAAATGCCTGCCGCCCCCACCAAAAGGGGAATGTATTTGTTCTTCACCGCGCTGTTTTTCAAGCCCTCTCCCAAAAGATAAAGCACGGGGATCAGCACCAATAGCTCGGGCTTGACAAATTCCAACATCTGTTCCATTTTTTCTTCCTCCTTATGTGACGATGTTCAACAGCTCGATCTCTTCATAGATCTTGTCAATAAAGGAATTGCCGTTGAGCGCCTTGTACGCTTCGTAAAGCATCACAAAATTTTCATATTCATACTGACGGATCTTGCCGTTGTCCTTATTGTGGTAGTAGATGCGAAGCATCTCGGAGCGGAGCTGACATTTGGTTCCGTTGGCAACCTTGCGGATGGAGATAATAACCGGAACGATCACTCCCACAAGCACTCCGATCTCTCCGATGAGGGTGGCCACGGCAGTCAAGTTCATACCGAGCCTCCCAAAGCCTTGATCGCCTCTGCCAAAGCCTCGTAAGCCTTGTTCAGATCCCGATTGTATTCCACGTTGAGAGTCACGCCCTCCTCCGCCGTCAGCGTGGTAACGGGATACCGGCTTTTCACGCCCTCCACGTTGCCCTCTGCGTCTGCCGTATAGGCGCTTCCCTTGTAAGGCTCGTAGCGTCCGTTGGTGGCCGGGTTCTCTTTGCTCAGGCAGATATCGTTGTGATAAGTAAGCCCGTATTCCTTACGAATGACGAATCGGATATAACTCCACCCTCTGCTCTGGAAATTGCCGTTTTCCACCCCCGTACTGCCGTAGCCTAAAAAGTTTTTGTTTTCATCGTAGCGGTAGATCTGAATCAATCCCCCCGAAGCAAAAAGTCCAGAAGGACAGGTGATGTAGTAGTATTCGTTAGGAGTTAATCGAATATAGTTTTTGCTTCGCAACACGTTGGTCACGTTGTCTGCGTTTGCCCCCGTGGAGGTGTTGATCCCGCCGATCTCTACCTCTTCGTCCCACAGATTCAAGCCGCAAACGCTAAGGCTTGCGCCGCCCGCAGATGCCTTCACCTTCATCGTATGCTCCATGGGAGAAAGGTCGCACAGAA
>JAZNGI010000102.1:0-7080 GCA_045576375.1 Eubacteriales bacterium | reverse complement strand
ATGGCGGCAAGCTGGCGGCATTCCTCTCGTTTGGCGCGGATGAAGTTTGTCAGAAGCTCTTCGGGGAACACGCCGTCCTCGGTGAGATAATCGTGATCCTTCTCCAAAGCATCCAGGGCTTCCTCCAAGGAGGTGGGAAGGTGCTTGAGCTTTGCTTTCTCCTCGTCGCTGAGGTGATAGAGGTTCACGTCGTAGGGGCCCCAGCCGTTGGCGTGAGGGTCGATCTTGTTCTTCACACCGTCCAGACCGGCCATCAGAATGGCGGCGTAGCAGAAATAGGGGTTGCAGGTGGCATCGGGGTTGCGAAGCTCAAAACGGCGCTTTTCGGGGCTCTTGGCATAGGCGGGAATGCGGATCACCGCGCTGCGGTTGGAGGTAGCATAGCCCACGGTCACGGGCGCCTCGAAGCCGGGCACCAAGCGTTTGAAGGAGTTGGTGCTGGGGTTGGTCAGAGCACAAAGAGAAGCAATGTGCTTCAACAGTCCGCCCATAAAGTAGTGAGCGGTCTCGCTGAGATGAGCGTAGCCCTTATCATCGGAGAACACGGGCTTGCCATCCTTCATCAGAAGCATGTGCACGTGCATTCCGCTTCCTGCCTCGCCGTAAATGGGCTTAGGCATAAAGGTGGCAGTCTTGCCGTATTTCAGGGCGGTGTTGTGGATGATGTACTTGATCATCATGGTGGCGTCGGCCATGTGCACCACTTCGCCCAACTGAGGCTCGATCTCAAACTGGCCCGAAGCGGCAACCTCGGGATGATGATAGTTAATGTCAATGCCCGCATCCTTCATCCGCATGCACATTTCACTGCGGCATTCGTAGGAAACGTCAAAGGGCTTGGCAATGTGGTAATTCTTCTGCTTGGGCACCACCACGCCCTTGCCCTCCACGGTGCTGTTCCAGTAGGACTGCTTGGCATCCACGGATGCGCCGATGTAGTTGCTGTCAACGCCCCAATTCACCTCGTCGAACAGGTAAAACTCAAATTCGGGAAGAATAAGCATCGTGTCGGAGATCCCGCTGTCCTTCATTTTCTGTACGGCCGCCTTAATGATGTTTCTGGGATACTGGGGCTGGGGCCGGTTCTCGGGATTGTCAATGATCATGGCGTTGCCCGTCATGGAAAGGGTGGGGATTTCACAGAAGGGATCCACCACAGCGGTGTCGGGATCGGGAATGAACACCATGTCGCTCTTCTCCACCACGGCGTAACCGTAGTTGGAAGCATCAAAGCCGATGCCGCTCTTCATCGTCTCTTCAGAGAAGTTCTCTGCGGGAATAGTCACGTGGCGGTACTGCCCGTGAATATCCACCATTTTAAAATCGATCATTCGGATGCCTTGTTCCTTGATCAGATTCATAATGTCCTGAATGCTCTTTGCCATAGCCATACTCCTTTTTATCATAGATCTTTCTGAACAAAGTTTAGCACAACTTCACAAAAAAATCAATAGATGTCACGAAAAAATGTAAGATTCTGGAAGGCTTCGCTGCAAAGGGGAGGCGAGGCCGGGCCTCAAAGAAGCAAACCGCCCCCCTCCGAGCAAACAGGCGTAAAAAAACGACAGGAGCACACCTGTCGTTTTTTGGTCGAGATGACAGGATTTGAACCTGCGGCTTCTGCGTCCCGAACGCAGCGCTCTACCAAACTGAGCCACATCTCGATACATAAATATTAAATTGTAAGAACACCGGACGCACAAGCCTGCGGCTTCTTCTCATTGACACCGACGACTCGCCCTGCGCCTGTCGGCTTGGCCTTGTCGGGTGTCGGCTGTCAAGAGCCTGCGCAAACGCCGCACCGTGGCGTTTTCTTGACTCTTGCATCCCGAACGCAGCGCTCTACCAAACTGAGCCACATCTCGATGAACTACTATATTATATCGGATGCGTTGGGAAAAGTCAAGGGGAAAACGGGAAAAACTTCCGCGGCGCGGGGAGGGGAGTAAGCGCCTGTGATCCCATCCCTTTTGTGCCTGCCGAGCGCCCCCTCTCAGAGCGGGAAACTTTCCCTTTTTTGACGCTTCGTTTTCCCTAACGGGTGTTTCTGTTTCTTTTTGGCGCCGTCCCATGGGAATTCATACATTTTTAACAATATAATTCCATTTTGCTCTTGACTTTACCGCCTCAAAATAGTATATTATGTATATTGATTAGCACTTGAAGTCCGAGAGTGCTAACAAAAGCTTCGCCGCTGAGGAGACCTTGACGGAGGATCACGAAAAGAAATGGAATTAAGTGACAGAAAAAAGCAAATACTCAAAACTGTGATCGACGCTTACATTGCCACGGGAGAGCCTGTGAGTTCCAAGTTTCTCACGGACAAGCTGGACGTGAGTCTTTCCAGCGCTACCATTCGCAATGAAATGAGCGACCTGGAGCAGTTGGGGTATCTGGAACATCTGCATACCTCCTCGGGCAGAGTCCCCACCAACACCGGTTATCGGGAATACGTGGTGAATCTGATGGAGCGTTATAAACTCACCTTGGATGAGATCCTTTTGATGAATTCCCTTCTCAAGGAAAAGCTCAAGCAGTTCAACGACGTTTTTTCCGAAACCACCCATCTGCTGTCCCGTCTCACCAATTACACGGCGGTGTCCGTCAGCAAGAAGCCAAAGAAGGGCTTTATCAAAAAGTTTGAATGTCTGTTTGTGGATCCCTTGAGCTTTCTGCTGGTGATGATCACCTCGGACTCCCAGGTGAAGACCCGCCACATTCACACCGAGTTCGAGCTGAACGCCGCGGCTCTTGCCGACCTTGCCCTGGTCCTCAACGACGGCCTTGCCGGTCTGGAGATCAGTGCCGTCAATTTTGAGTGCATCATGGCTATGGAGCGAAACCTCGGCTCCTATCGGGATCTGGTGGCTCCCATTCTGCGCATCGTTTATGAGGAAGTCAGTCAGATCAGCGAATACCATCTGAATGTGGACGGTATCTCCAACCTGCTCAGCTATCCCGAGTTTGCCGATGCGGTTCGGGCCAGAGAATTGGTCAGGCTCATCGAGGAAAAGCAGGAGCTGATCGAAAAAATGACCGTGGAGCCCGAGAAGGATCTGAACGTGTATATCGGCACCGATGACGGAAGACTGGACAGTGCCAGCTTCATTGTGCGCCCCTTCAGCCTGGAGAGCGGTGTCACCGGAGCGGTGGGCTTGATCGGCCCCAAGCGGATGAATTATTCCAAAGCCATCGCCAGGCTGGATTATATCACAAGCAATCTGATTGCCGGCGGCGTACACACCGAAGGCGAGGAAAGGAAAAACCAATGAAAGACAAGAAAAACCAAATGCCCGACGAACAGGCTTGCTCCTGTGCCGGGGAGGAATGTGAATGCGAAAAGGAATCGGCGGACACCCCAAGAGAAGAGCAGGTTGAGCTTCAAAAGCTTTCCGATGAACTGGCGCTTTTGAAAAAAGAAAGAGATGAGCTCAACGATAAATATCTTCGTTTGGCGGCGGAATACGAGAATTACAAGAAGCGCACCGCTAAGGAGAAGGAAGAGATCTTCGGCATCGCCAAAGCACAAGCGCTCAAGGGGCTCTTGCCCGTTTTTGACAATATGGACCGTGCCAAGGAATTTGCCGACACCGATAAGGACAAGCTGGCAGAGGGCGTGGAAATGATCCTCAAGCAGTTTGCACAAGCCTTGGAAAAAATGGGGGTCACCGAGATCAAAGCCCTGGGAGAGACCTTCGATCCCGAGCTCCACGAAGCCGTGTTCCACGAGGATGCGGAAGGTGAGCCCGAGAACAGCGTGAGCCAGGTGTTGCAAAAGGGTTATATTTGCGACGGCAAGGTGATCCGTCACGCAATGGTAAAAGTCGTTAACTGAAAAACATAATTGATATTATTTTATTTGGAGGAAAAATAAATGTCTAAGATCATCGGAATTGATTTGGGAACCACCAACTCTTGTGTCGCCGTGTTTGAAGGCGGCGAACCCACCGTTATCCCCAACCGCGAGGGAGCCAGAACCACTCCTTCCGTGGTTGCATTTTCCAAGAACGGAGAAAGAATGGTCGGTCAGATCGCCAAGAGACAGGCGGTCATCAACCCCGACAGAACCATCAGCTCCATTAAGAGAGATATGGGCAGTGCCAGAAAGGTAGATATCGACGGCAAGAGCTACACTCCCCAGGAGATCTCTGCCATGATCCTGCAGAAGCTCAAGGCAGATGCGGAAACCTATTTGGGCACCACCGTGGACAAAGCGGTGATCACCGTTCCCGCGTATTTCAGCGACGCTCAGCGTCAGGCCACCAAGGATGCGGGCAAGATCGCAGGCCTTGAAGTGCTGAGGATCATCAACGAGCCCACCGCTGCCGCTTTGGCCTACGGTATTGACAAAGAAGAAGCTCAGAAGATCATGATCTTCGACTTGGGCGGCGGAACTTTCGACGTTTCCATCCTGGAGATCTCCGACGGCGTGTTCGAGGTGCTTGCCACCGCGGGCAACAACCGTTTGGGCGGTGACGATTTTGACGATCGCATCATCAACTGGATGGCAGAGCAGTTTATGGCAGAGCACGGCATCGATCTGAGAAAGGAAAAGAACGCCGTTCAGCGTTTGAAGGAAGCAGCGGAGAAGGCCAAGATTGAGCTCTCCGGCCTCCAGTCCACTTCCATCACCCTTCCTTTCATCTATGCCGACGTGACCGGCGCCAAGAACTTTGACGCTACGCTCACCAGAGCAAAATTCAACGAGCTCACCGCCGACCTGGTGGAAAAGACCATGCAGCCCACCCGTCAGGCCCTCAGCGATGCCGGCCTCAAGGTCAGCGAGATCAACAAGGTTCTTTTGGTAGGCGGTTCCACCAGAATCCCCGCCGTGCAGGATGCGGTGAAGGCCTTCATCGGCAAGGAGCCCTTCAAGGGAATCAACCCCGATGAGTGCGTTGCTCTCGGCGCGGCAATTCAGGGCGGCGTTTTGGGCGGCGACGTGAAGGACGTGCTCCTTCTGGACGTCACTCCTTTGTCCCTGGGCATTGAGACTCTGGGCGGCGTGTTCAACCGACTCATTGAGAGAAACACCACCATCCCCGTAAAGAAGAGCCAGATCTATTCCACCGCTGCCAACAATCAGACCTCCGTGGAGATCCACGTGTTGCAAGGCGAAAGAGAAATGGCCAAAGACAATAAAACGCTGGGCCGCTTCACTTTGGACGGCATCCCCCCCGCAATGAGAGGCGTTCCTCAGATCGAGGTTACCTTCGACATTGATGCCAACGGCATCGTGAACGTCAGCGCCAAGGATCTTGGCACGGGCAAGGAGCAGAACATCACCATCACCTCCAGCACCAATATGTCCCAGGAGGACATTGAAAGAGCCGTGAAGGAAGCAGAAATGCACGCCGCTGAGGATAAGAAGCTCAAGGAAAACATTGAGGCTAAGAACAACGCCGAGCATTTGGTGTATGAGTGCGAGAAGAACATTGCCGATGCGGGCGACAAGCTCAGCGATGAGGAAAAGGCAAGCGTCACCGCCGCCGTTGAAAAGCTGAAGGAAACTCTTAAGACCGACGATTACGACGCCATCAAGGCCGACACCGAGGCACTCACCCAGGCCTTCTATCCCATTGCTTCCAAGCTCTATCAGAACGCCAACCCCGGTGCGGATGCAGGTGCCCAGGGCTTTGATGCCAACGGTGCCCAGGGCGGCAACAACGGCGAAGGCTTCTACGACGCCGACTTTACCGACAACAGCGACAATCAGTAATTTTGTTTGCAGGTGAGCTTTTATGGCAGAACAGAAACAGGACTATTATGAGTCTCTCGGTTTGCAGAAGGGTGCAAGCGAGGATGAGATAAAGAAAGCTTACCGCTCTCTGGCCAAAAAGTATCACCCGGATCTCCATCCGGGTGATCAGGAAGCCGAGACGAAGTTCAAGCAGATCAACGAGGCGTATTCCGTGCTCAGCGATCCCGAGAAGAAACAGCGCTACGATGCCTACGGCCACGCGGGTGTGGACCCCAATTTCGGCGGCGGAGAGGGCGGTTTCGGAGGCTTCGGCGGTTTCGGAGGATTCGATTTTGATCTGGGCGATCTGTTCGGCGGAATGTTCGGCGGCGGTTCTTCCCGAAGGGCCAACGGCCCCGTTCCCGGAGAGGATATCGGTGCCCACATCACCATTTCCTTTGAGGAAGCGGCCTTCGGATGCAAAAAAGAAGTCGCTTTTTCCCGAATCGAGCACTGTTCGGCTTGCTCGGGAAGCGGCGCGGAGCCGGGAACCTCTCCCACCACCTGTAAGACCTGCGGCGGCAGCGGCCAGGTGCGCATCCAGCAACGAACCGCTTTCGGCGTAATGCAATCCACGCGGCCCTGTTCCGCTTGCGCAGGAAAGGGAAAGATCATTTCCAATCCCTGCAAGAAGTGCTCGGGAAGCGGAATGGAGCGAAAGCAGAAAAAGCTGGAGATCAACATTCCCGCCGGCATCGACGATAAGCAGAGAGTGGTGGTGAAGGGTCAGGGCAACGCCGGCAAACGGGGCGGCCCTGCGGGCGATCTTTTGTGCCAGGTCAGCGTCAGACCTCATCCCGTGTTTGAAAGAGACGGCTATCACATCTATTGCGAAGTCCCCGTCACCTTTGCGGAGGCGGCGCTGGGAGCAACGGTGAGCATTCCCACTTTGGAAGGAAAAATGAGTTATAAGATCGGGGAAGGCACCCAAACGGGCACCTCCTTTGTGCTGAAAAACAAAGGGATCCAGGTGGTGAACTCCCGCCAGAGAGGTGATCTGATCTTCACCGTCGTGGTGGAAGTTCCCAGGGATCTTTCCGACGCCCAGAAAAAGCTGTTGCGGGATTTTGACGAAAGTTGCGGCAACTACAATCATTCCAAGAGAGCCAGCTTCTTTGATAAACTGAAAAACTTGTTTAAGTAAAGAAAGAGCAAGAATAGAAGGAGATTTTCCTTTTACTCTTGCTCTTTTTGTTGATCGGCCGCTCTCAGCCGATGCGGGTGCTGATGACGGGGCTCCAGCGGGCACGGAACTCGTCAAAGCGATCCTCGTCCAGGGCCTCGCGGATCCGCTCCATCAAGCGGTTGTAGAAATAGAGATTGTGCATCACCAAAAGCCT
>JAZNGI010000101.1:0-19418 GCA_045576375.1 Eubacteriales bacterium | reverse complement strand
AGTAGCTCACGTCTCCCACCACGATGTTGGCGTTGAGATAGGTGCCGGAGCAGAGAACGGCCGCCTTGGCCTTCCACACGGCGCCGAAGCGGGTCACCAGCTCCAAGCCCTCCTCCCCTTTTCTCAGGGCAACGATCTCTGCCTGCACCAGGCGAAGATGAGGGGTGTTTTCCAAAACCTGCTTCATTTGGCGGTGATAAGCCTTGCGGTCTGCCTGCTGTCTCAGGGAATGGACGGCGGGGCCTTTGGCCATGTTGAGCATACGGGACTGAAGGCAGACCTTGTCGGCAACTCTGCCCATTTCTCCGCCCAAGGCATCGATCTCGCACACCAAATGTCCCTTGCCCGTGCCTCCGATGGAGGGGTTGCAGGGCATGTTGCCCACGGCGTCTAAGCTGATGGTGAAAAGCACGGTGTCCACGCCCATTCTGGCGCTTGCCAAAGCGGCTTCAATGCCCGCGTGGCCTGCTCCCACCACGGCAGTTCCCGTGGAGGATGCGTAATATTCCATAGCGTTCATAGCGTTTCCTTTTTTCTTATTTTCCCACGCAGAAACGGGAAAAAATGTCGCTGACGATCTTTTCCGAAACCCCTCTGCCGTCCAGTTGATACAGAGCCGACAGTGCCTCCTCCAGGAGAGCGCCGCAGGCATCCTTCATGCCGTTTTTCAAGGCAGTGCGGGCAGAACAAAGGGCGTCCTTTGCCAGGCGAAGCTGCTGGGCCTGGCGCAGATCCGTCAGCACCTCCCCCTCCTGCAGAGCGGCTTCGTCGTGAATGAAGAGTTCTTCCAACCGTCGGATCAGGGTCTGGGGAATCTCTTCTTCCTCGCGGCTGATACAAATTGGGTCAAATTCCGGGGGCAGATCCTCCGCCCTTGGGGGAAGATCGCATTTGGTGAAAAGAGGGATCACGGGGAGGGCTTGCTCCTTTAACAGGGAAAGGAGGAGGCGGTCATCCCCGTCCAGGGGGCGGGAACGGTCAAAGAGAGCCAGCACGGCGCCGAAATCGGTTTCCTCCAGGCGCTTTTTCACCAAGGCAATGCCGATCTGCTCCACGGGGTCATCCGTGTGCTCCCGAATGCCCGCGGTGTCCGTCAGTCGGAGCAGGAGGCGCCCCGCCTTCACGTTCACCTCCAGCAGATCTCGGGTGGTGCCGGGAATATGGGTGACAATGGCCTTCTCTTCCCTTGCCATTTTGTTAAAAAACGTGCTTTTTCCCACGTTGGGCTTGCCCACGATCATCACGGGCACTCCCTCCACCACGGCCATTCCCGTGGCTTGGCTTTTCAAAAGCTTATCTATGCGATTTCCAATATTTGCCAATATTAAATCCAGCTCGTCGTCTTTCATTTCCTCCATGTCCTCTTCGGGGTAGTCGATACAGGCGTAGAGGCTGGAAACGGGAGCAAGAAGGGCGTCGGCCAGTTTTGTAATGTGTTGGGAAAGCTTTCCTCTGGCGGTTTGGGAGGCCAAAAGAGCGGCTTGTTCGGTTTTGGCTTCCAGCAAGCGGGAAATGCCCTCGGCGCGGGTGAGGCTCAAACGGCCCGAGGTAAAGGCGCGGCGGGTAAATTCTCCGGGAGGGGCCAACACGGCGCCCTTTTTCAGACAAAGCTCCAAAATCATTTTGCTGATCATCACGCCGCCGTGGCAGGAGATCTCCGCCACGTCCTCCCCCGTGTAGGAATGGGGAGCGGAAAAGAAGGTGACCAGCACGTCGTCCAGCACCTTTTCTCCGTCGCGGATCACGCCGTAACGGGCAACCCGAGGAGGAAGGTCTGTTACGGGGCTTCCGTCGGGGCGGAAAAAGACGGCTTGGATCACCGATCGTGTTTGGCTTCCGCTGATGCGGATGAGGGCCACTCCTGCCTTCATGGGGGCGGTGGAAATGGCGGCAACGGTACTTGAAAGCATGTTTTTATCCTTAATCTATTTATAATCGTTCTTTATTATACTCCAGAGAGCCGTTTGTTGTCAAGCAAAGGCAGGGAGGATTTGAAAAAACTCCCATTCGACAGGGGGATTCGACAAAAACGGCGGCCTATCCGTGATAAGATAAAGAAAAAAGACAAAAAAGGAAGTGAAAAGAGATGTTTTCGTTCAAACGCCCGTCAGCCGAGCCTGCCCGCGGCATCACCATGATCAAAACCGCCTCCATCCGTCCCAATCCCCGTCAGCCTCGCCGCCGTTTTCGGGAGGAGGGCATCGTGCGTCTGGCAGACAGCATCAGCCGCCACGGAATTCTCCAACCCCTGTGCGTGCGCTTGGTGGGACAGCGCCCCCGATGCACCTACGAGCTCATTGCGGGGGAGCGGCGCCTGCGGGCGGCAAGTCTTATTGGAATGGAATACGTGCCCTGCATTTTAATGGATCACGTGGACGATGCCGCCAGCGCTCAATACGGCATCATTGAGAACCTCCAGCGGGAAGAGCTGAACTGCTTTGAGCAGGCGGAGGCCATGGAGCAGTTAATGCGGGTGGAGGGGCTCAGCGCGGCAGAGGTCAGCGCCGTGCTTTCTCTCAGTCCCTCTGCCGTGAGCAATAAGCTTCGGCTTTTGAAGCTCAGCGCCGCGCAAAAAAACGCCGTGCTGGACCTTGGTCTCTCCGAGCGCCACGCCAGGGCGGTTCTTCGCCTGAAGGATGACAGCTATCGCACCACGGTGCTGAATTTTGCGGGGCAAAAGGGGTTGAGCGTGCGGGAATGCGAGCAACTGGTGGAGGAAATGCTCCGCGACCCCGAGGGAACGACAAAGAGGCTTTGCGCCCCTTCCTCCCCCGCTCCCGACGAACAAGCGCCCAAGGCAAGACCCATTCGCAAATTTGTGGTTAAAGACGTGCGGATCTTCATCAATTCCGTGGATAAGGCCGTGCGCTTGATTCGGGAGAGCGGCATCAGCGTCAGCGCAGATAAAAAGGAAGAGGAGGATTTTGTGGAATACTGCATTCGCGTGCCCAAGGTCACCGCTTAAAAACGTTTCACGTGAAACATCGAAGCTTGTCGGAGGGGCACGGAAAATGTTTCACGTGAAACATTTTTTTGAAGGATCCGTTACAAATGGGGATTTTGGTTGACAAGAGAAGGAAAGTTTGCTATAATAGCCTGTACCGAAAACTGCGAGGGAGGCCGCGAGCGTGGCGAAAATTCTTGCCTTTTCCAACCAAAAGGGCGGTGTGGGGAAAACCACCGCCGCCGTGAATATTTCCGCCGCCTTGGGCACCAAGGGAAAACGGGTGCTCTTAGTGGACAGCGATCCCCAGGGGAACGCGGGAAGCGCCGTGGGCGTGGATCGCAGAAAGATCCGAAAGGATCTGATGAACGTTCTCATTGAGGGAGCGCCCTTGAAGGATGCCATTGTGGAGACGGAGTTTGAAAATCTCTTCGTGGTTCCCGCAACCATGGGCTTGGCAGGAGCCGAGCTGGAGCTGGCGGGAAGAGAGAAACGGGAATTCGTGCTGAAGGATGCCCTTCTCACTGTGGCACAGGACTACGATTACATCATCATTGACTGCCCTCCTTCTCTGGGACTTCTCACCATCGGGGCGCTGACGGCGGCTCATCAGGTGATCGTTCCCATGCAGTGCGAATATTTTGCCTTGGAGGGCCTGAGTGCCCTTAGTTACACCATTCGCCAGGTGAAGCGCTTATACAACCCCGTGCTGAGCATCGGCGGCATTATTCTCAGTATGTATGACGGCCGCTTGAATCTTTCCCTGGCGGTGCGAAACGAAATTCAAAAGTATTTTCCCGGGAAGGTCTTTCAATGCGCGGTGCCCCGCAACGTGCGGCTCAGCGAAGCGCCCAGCCACGGAAAACCCATTTTCTATTACGATAAATATTCCCGCGGCGGCATTGCCTATATGGGAATTGCCGAAGAATTGTTAGAGAGAGGCTGAAAAGTATGGCAAATAAAGGATTGGGAAGCAAGGGAATGGATCTGCTCTTCCCCGCGGCCGCAGATCCCGCCGCCGACGGAGAGGCAGTTGTGACTCTGGGAGTGGAAGAGATCCGTCCCGATGAAAGACAAAACCGAACCGTGTTCGACCAAGAGGCTCTGAAGGAGCTGGCGGAATCCATCCGCGCCCACGGGATTCTGCAGCCGCTGATCGTCCGTCCCGCCGTGGGCGGAACCTATCAGTTGATCGCGGGAGAACGGCGTTTCCGTGCCGCCAAGATGGCGGGACTTGTCACCGTTCCCGCCATCATCCGTGAGGTTTCCGACCGTGACGCCGCGGAAATGGCGCTGATCGAAAACCTTCAGCGGGAGGATCTGAACCCCATTGACGAAGCCAACGGCTTTGAAAAGCTGATCCGCCAGTTTCAGATCACTCAGGAGGAGGCGGCCGCCCGTGTGGGCCGTTCCCGCACCGCAGTGACCAACTCTCTTCGCCTGTTGGCTCTGCCCGATTCCGCCAAGAATCTCCTGCGGGACGGGGTGATCACCGCGGGTCACGCCAGAGCCCTGCTCAGCTTGAAGGATGCCGACCGCATCAACGACGCGCTGTGCATCATCATTGACCGCAACCTCTCCGTGAGAGAAACGGAAGCCCTGGTGAAGGGCAAGCCCGTGGGCGAAAAACAAGAAAAGAAGCCCAAGGCGGATGAGGTGATGCTGGAGCATTACCGTGCCTTAAGCGCCAACGCCTCCGCTCAGTTGGGAAGAAAGTTCAACATCACGCCCGACGGAAAGGGTGCGGGAAAGATCGTTCTGGAGTATTTTGACACGGAAGATCTGGAAGAATTGCTGACCCTTCTCTGCGGCGAGGATTTTCTGCTGAATTCATAGGAGAAGCTCCATGTTTGATGAAAAAATTGCAATGATCCTGCTTCCCGTTTGGCTGGCATCGGTGTTGGGTACGCTGTATCTGGGCTTTACCCGCCCCGTGCTTTATCGGATCGTTTGCACCCTGTTGGACAAGGGGTGTCACAGCCCCGACACGGCGTTGGAAGCAAAAGCGTTGGGAATCGGCAAGGTTTGGGAGCGCCTGTTGCTGCGCCCCGGAAGCTCCCTGCGGCGCTTGGTGCTCAGTGCCGATGAAACCCCAAAGAGCTCTTTGCGGGTGCAGGTGGAGCAAGCCGGCAAAAAGCATTATTACCTTCCCCCGGAACATCAGGACAAGGCGAAGGTGTTATACGGAAAGAAACCTGCCAATATTTGGCAATCAATGGCCTTGTGCCTGTTGCTGACGGCGGTGTTCTTCGGATTGTGGATGGCGGCAAGCCTGGTGTTTGACACGTCGGGGTGGAAGCCGCTGTTTCGGTAAGAAAAAAGAGGAGGAAAAGGGATATGAGTGTGGGAATTGCGGCCACCAAGCGCAAGCGGCCGATTTTTGTGATCCTTGCGGCGGCGGTGTTTCTGCTGGTCATGAGCTTCGTGTTCGTTTGGTATCAGATGAATTACCGTTTCGTGGAGTATGAAAACGGCGTGAAGTTCGTGGGAAAGGTGGAGGGAGAGATCCCCACCAGCGGCACCATTTATTATTCCGATGAATCGGAGGGCACGCTGGATCTTTCTGCCAACACCATCACCTACTCCAATGGGGACGTGTACGTGGGCGAGATCACCTATCTGATGCCCGACGGAACGGGGAAAATGGTGTTTGCCTCGGGAGATATCTACGAGGGCGACTACGATAAGGGCAAGATCACGGGCACGGGAACCTTCACCTACATCAACGGTGACAGCTACACCGGCGGCCTGTTGGATTCTCAACGGGAGGGCGAGGGTACCTACACCTGGGCCGACGGTTCCTCCTACACGGGCAGCTTTAAGAACAATAAAAAGAACGGCAAGGGAGTCTACACCTGGCCCGCCGCCGAAGGAAGGGGCGCTTCCTCCTATGAGGGCGACTACGTGGACGATCACAAAGAGGGACTCGGCACCTACACCTTCCCCAACGGCGATGTGTACGTGGGTGAGTTCAAGGCCGACGTGAGAACCGGCACGGGCACCTACACCTGGGCCAACGGCGAAAGCTACACGGGCGAGTTTCTCAACAACAAGATGCACGGTAAGGGCACCTACACCTGGCCTCCCGCCGCAGAGGGCGCGCAAAGCCGCGTGTACGAAGGCTATTTTGAAAACGGACAGATCGTTTTAAAAACCGAAGAGCCCGCTCCCCAAGGCTGATTTTTCCCCGCCTCGGCATTTTGCCGAGGCGGGTTTTATTATAGGAGTCACCTCATTTTTTCCAAAGCACGGGCGGCGGCGTAGGCGTGAGCGGGGGTATTAAAGGGGCCGAAGCTGAAGCGGAGGGCGCCGTCGGGGCCTGTGCCCAGCGCCTTGTGGATCAAGGGGGCGCAATGAAAGCCGGAGCGCACGCAGATGCCTTCCCCGTCCAAAAGAGATGCCGCCTCATGAGGAGAGCGGTGTTTCACGTTGCAAAGAACAATGCCCCCGTTGTCGGGCGGGGAATAAAGGGTAAGGTGGGGGAGTTGGGACAGCAAGGAGTGAAGAAGGGCGCCCAAAGATCGCTCCCGCTCCCCCAGCGCCTCCTCCCCTGCTTCTTTCACAAAGCTTGCTCCCGCACCCATGGCGGCAATGGCGCTGAGGGCGGGCGTGCCCGCTTCCAAGCGGTCGGGCAGAAAATCGGGCATTTGCGGGGAAAGAGAAGCGCTCCCCGATCCTCCCGAAATAAGGGGCGGGATCAGCGGACAGGAGCGGCTCATCAGCAAAGCCCCCGCCCCGGGGATCCCCAGGAGGCCCTTGTGCCCCGGGATGCAAAGCAGGTCGATCCCGTCCTCCTCCAAGCGGATCCTGCGGCTTCCCGCCGCCTGAGCGGCGTCGCATAAGTGCAGGGCGCCTCCTTGACGGAGCAGGGCGCCTATGGCGCGCAGGGGAAAGCTCTCCCCCGTCACGTTGCTGCGGGCGCTGAACACGCCCAGGCCCACCGTTTCGTCCATGGCGTCGGCAAGGCGGCGGGGGTTGCAAAAGCGCAGACGGATCTTCCCCGCCGATTCCAGGGCATAGAGGGGGCGCAAAACGGAATTGTGCTGATTGTGATCGGTGAGCACCGTGTTTTTCGTGGGGGAAAGCAAGGCGGCGGCGCCGAAAATGGCAAGGTTCAGGGCGTGGGTGGTGTTGAGCGTAAAAATCACCCGTTCCGAATCGGCGCCGAAAAGCTCCGCCACGGCCTCCCGAGAGGACAAAACCAGTTGGGCCGAGGCCAACGCCGCCTTGTGGGTGCTCCGTCCCGGGTTTCCCAGGGGACGGCGCAGGGCGCTCTCGGCGGCACGGATCACCGAGGGCGGCTTGGGATAGGAAGTGGCGGCGTTGTCAAGATAGATCATAGCCTTGAAAGGCAACGTGGGCATCCCGCAGGATCCGCTCCGAGCGTTCCCGGTGATCCGGGGCCACCGTGAGGCGAAAAGCGCAGCCTCCCCCGCTGCCTTTTTCAATGCGGCCTTCGATTCCGTGCCGGCGAAGCTCCGTGTAGGCTTTTCCCGCGTGGGTCATAGAGGAAAACTGAAAATATGGCATCGTTTTTTCTCCTTCCATCGGAGGGAGTTTGCCCCCTCCTGCCCCCAGTGTATGCTCTTTTTCCCTTTTTTGTGAGAGAACTCTTGGCAGAAAGTGACAAAAACACCCTTTCAGCTTGTGCACATTGAACAAAAATAAAGAAAAAATTTTGGAAGTGTAAAAAAACGCATGACTTTTTTGTCTACTTTTGCTAAAATACGTTCGTAACAACAAGAGCGGTAAAACACCGCCTTCTATACACCTACTTCTCATCGCTCAGTTTTTTCTCTCCTCTCTCTTTCTTTTCCTGAGCGTGATTGTATAAACGGGGTTGCAACCCCTCCGCCAACCAGTGCCTTGGAACACAGGCTTAATCGGACGAGTGATCGTCATATAGGTTCTCCCCTTTTCAGAGAGCGCTTTCCTCAGGGAAGCGCTTTTTCTGTTTGTAGGGGGAATCGGCGGGCAAAGCGCTCTCCTTTGTGTCATCCTGAGCGGAGGGCGTGTGCGCCCGGAGTCGAACCCAAGTGGTTTGCCACGCAGGGCGATGGGAAGCATCGGGATCTCCTTTTGGCTGCGCTTATTCCGCCCCCGGATCCCGCTTGCGCGCTTTCGCTTTGTTCAAGTTCGATTCCGCTCCGCTCAGGATGACACGGGGGCGGCTCCGCTTATCCCGCCCCGAGATCCCGCTTGCGCGCTTTCGCTTTGCTCAAGTTCGATTCCGCTTCGCTCCACTCAGGATGACACGGGGCGGGGACGCAGACAAATAATTTTAAAAATTATTTCCCCCCAAAATTGCACTTTCCATCCTATTTATTATATATAGGACTTTTTCGCCTATTTTTCCCCTTTTTTTGCCGCCCTTTACCCCCCTATCCCTTGTGGTTCATTCGTGCTGATCTACCATATCCGCTGAAAAAGGGAGAAGGGAAAGGAAAAGTGTGAATAAATTGTAAAACTTTATGAAAACTATTGAAAAATCTACTATTATATATTATAATATCAGAGCTTGATGTGCGATGAAGCGAGAGGTTGCGAAAAGGCGCCAATCCCAACGGAAGAAGCGTGTTTTCGGTAATTTTCGCAGAGTATGTCCGATCAATCGGGCGCAAACAGAATCTGTCAGCATCCTGAGCGTTTCGCATAGGGGAAATTTGCCCTTGCGGTATGGATGTCCGGATTGAGCCGATTTTATGGTCCTCATCCGGTTTTATACCGTGGGCAAAAGAAACGCCCGGGTGCGTTGCAGATAATGTCTGCCACCGAGAACCATCCGCCGCAAGACGGCAAATATTTCAAGGAGGCAATCAAACAATGGCAAGAGAAAGAATTCGTATCAGACTGAAGGCTTACGACCACACCCTTATCGATCAGAGCGCTGCAAAGATCGTGGAGACCGCAAAGCGTTTGGGTGCAAAGGTGTCCGGCCCCGTTCCGCTCCCCACGGAAAAAGAGGTTATCACCATCCTTCGCGCCGTCCACAAGTATAAGGACAGCCGTGAGCAGTTCGAGCTTCGTACTCACAAGAGACTCATTGACATCGTCAACCCCGCAAAGAACGTGGTGGACGCTCTGATGTCCGTTGAGCTTCCCGCCGGTGTGGAGCTGGAATATAAGTTCGATTAACAAACTTGTCACGTTGGGCGTCTTTCATCTTGAATGAAAAAATCAAAAGCGCTCAACCAATAACCTGTTTAGGAGGAACAAATGAAAAAGGCAATCATCGGCAAAAAGCTCGGTATGACTCAGATTTTTGCTGAAAACGGCGCCGTAGTGCCCGTAACCGTTATTGAGGCCGGTCCCTGCCAGGTCTGCCAGGTCAAGACCGTGGAAAACGACGGATATTCCGCCGTGCAGCTGGGCTTCGGCGAGGTCGCTGAAAGAAAGGTGACCAATCCCCTGAAGGGCCACTTCAAGGCCGCAAACGTTGCAAACAGAAAGCATCTCAAGGAGTTCCGTCTGGAGAACGCAGAGAGCATGAAGACCGGTGACACCGTTGCCGTCGATACCTTCGCCGTTGGCGATACGGTCGACATCACAGGCATCTCCAAAGGTCACGGCTACAGCGGCGTTGTCAAGAGATGGGGCCATCACAAGCTGGAAATGACCCACGGCGTGGGCCCTGTGCATCGCGAGGTTGGTTCCACCGGTGCAAACTCCAGCCCTTCCAGAGTCTTCAAGAATCTGAAGATGCCCGGTCAGTACGGTAACGTTCAGGTCACCGTGTTGAATCTGGAGATCGTTAAAATCGACACCGAAAAGAATCTGATCGCAGTCAAGGGTGCGGTTCCCGGCGCAAGAAACGGAATCGTGTTCATCCGTGATTCGGTCAAAGCATAACTAAGGAAGGAGAGAAATCCAAATGCCGAACGTAAAAGTTTTTGATATGGCAGGCAAGGCTACCGGGGAGATCGCTCTTTCCGACAAGCTGTTCGGAGCCGAGGTGAACGGAGCCGTTCTCCACTCGGTAATCCGCGCCTATCTTTTGAATCAGAGACAGGGCACTCAGTCCACCCTCACCAGAAGCGAAGTTTCCGGTGGCGGTAAGAAGCCCTGGAAGCAGAAGGGAACCGGTCGTGCCCGTCAGGGTTCTACCAGAAGCCCCCAGTGGACCCACGGCGGTGTGGCTCTCGGCCCCAAGCCCAGAAGCTACCGCGTGAGCATCAACAAGAAAGTAAAGAGAATCGCTCTGGCCAGCGCCCTCAGCTCGAAGGTTGCTGCCGAGGAGCTTATCGTTGTAGAGGGATTGGCCGCAACCGAGTTTAAGACCGCGGCAATGGCCAATATGCTCAAGGCTCTGGAAGCCGACAAGAAAACTCTGGTCGTTCTTCCCAACGCCGAGGAGAAGCTTGTGAAGAGCTTTGCAAACATCCCCTACGCCAAGACGATCCAGGCAAACAGCCTCAACGCTTATCAGCTTTTGGACAACAAGAAGCTGATCATTGCCAAGGACGCGATTGAAATCATCGAGGAGGTTTACGGCAAATGATGACATCCTGCGATATTATCCTCAAGCCCGTCATTACCGAAAAGAGCATGGCGGACGTTCAGAACAAGAAATACACCTTTAAGGTTGCAACCGCAGCCAACAAGCTGCAGATCAAGGCGGCTGTGGAAGAGCTGTTCCCCAAGACCAAGGTTGCAAGCGTTAACGTTATCAACTGCAGAGCCAAGAAGAAGAGACTCGGTGTCCACGTGGGCAAGACCAGCGCTTGGAAGAAAGCCATCGTCACTCTGACGGAGGATTCCAAGGCCATCGAGTTCTTCGAAGGCATGATGTAATCTGAAAAAGGAGTGAAACAATAATGGCAAACAGAGTTTACAAACCCACAACTCCCGGCAGAAGAAATATGTCTGTTCAGTCCTTTGAAGAGATCACCAAGAAGAGCCCCGAGAAAAGCCTTCTGACCGTTCTGAAGAGCAAGGCCGGAAGAAACAACATGGGCCGCATCACCGTCAGACATCAGGGCGGCGGCCACAAGAGAAAGTACAGAATCATCGACTTCAAGCGTCAGTGTGCCGATCCCGCAACCGTGATCGCCGTGGAGTACGATCCCAACCGCAGCGCACACATCGCTCTCATCCAGTATGAGGACGGAAAGAAAGCTTATATCATCGCTCCCGTGGGCATCAAAGTGGGCGACAAGCTGACTTCCGGCGCCGAAGCCGACATTAAGCCCGGCAACACCCTCCCCATCGCCAACATCCCTCTGGGTACCATGATCCACAACATCGAGCTGTATCCCGGCAAGGGCGGTCAGCTGGTGAGAAGCGCAGGAAGCGCCGCTCAGCTGATGGCAAAGGAAAACGGCGTTGCACAGGTCAGACTTCCCTCCGGTGAGGTTCGCTACATCCGTTTGGACTGCAAGGCAACCATCGGCCAGGTGGGCAACGTGGAGTATGAAAACGTGAAGATCGGTAAGGCCGGTAAGAAGCGTGATATGGGTATCCGTCCCACCGTTCGCGGCTCCGTTATGAACCCCTGCGACCATCCTCACGGCGGTGGTGAAGGCCGTGCGCCCATCGGACGTCCCACGCCCGTCACCCCCTGGGGCAAGCCCGCTCTGGGTTACAAGACCCGTAACAAGAAGGCTCGCACCAACAAGCTGATCGTGAAACGCAGAAACGATAGATAATCGAGGAGGAGCTACTACTAATGAGCAGAAGTGTTAAAAAAGGACCTTTCGTCGAAGAAAAGCTCTTTAACAGAATTGCAGAAATGAACAATCAGAACGAGAAGCGTGTGATCAAAACCTGGTCCCGCGCATCGACGATCTTCCCCGAGTTCATCGGGCACACGATCGCCGTATACGATGGCAGAAAGCACGTTCCGGTTTACGTGACCGAGGACATGGTCGGACACAAGTTGGGTGAGTTCGCTCCTACGAGAACCTTCAAGGGTCACAGCGGCTCCAAGACCTCCAACTCCTGATCGTAGTGCCGGAAAGGAGAATAACAAATGTCTGAACAAGTAAAAGCAATCCGGAGAGAAGTTCGGATCTCTCCCAGAAAGGTCAGCATCGTTCTCGATCTGATCCGCGGAAAAGACGTGGCTCTGGCCCAGGGTATTCTCAAGAACACCCCCAAGGCGGCAAGCCCCGTGATCCTGAAGATTCTCAACGAGGCAATTGCCAACGCCGAGAACAACTTCCACATGGACAAAGAAAAACTTTACGTCAGCGAATGCTATGCGGGCGCGGGCACCACTCTCAAGAGAATCATGCCCAGAGCGCAGGGTAGAGCGTTCAGAATCTTGAAGAGAGCTTCCCACATTACCGTGTGTGTAGCTGAGAAACAGTAAGGAGGGTCCGGTTTATGGGACAGAAAGTCAATCCCCACGGTCTTCGTGTAGGTGTAATTAAAGACTGGGATTCCAGATGGTACGCCAAGGATGCTGATTTTGGCGATAAGCTGGTATCCGATTACAATCTGAGAAAGTTTCTGAAGAAGAAACTTCAGGCAGCAGGCGTTCCCAAGATCGAGATCGAAAGAACCGCCAACAGAGTAAGAGTGCTGATCCACTGTGCAAAGCCCGGCTTTGTCATCGGCAAGGGCGGCACTGAGATCGAAAAGCTCCGTCAGGAGATCGAGAAGTTTTTGGGTGAGCCCGTCAGCGTGAACGTTGCCGAGGTGAAGAGCCCCGACCTCAACGCACAGCTGGTGAGCGAGAACATTGCTTCTCAGCTGGAGAGACGTGTGAGCTTCCGCAGAGCCGTGAAGCTTGCCATCGGCAGAACCATGCGTCTGGGCGCCAAGGGTATCAAGGTTGCTTGCTCCGGCCGTCTTGCCGGCGCAGAAATCGCCCGCTTGGAGCACTATCACGAGGGTACCATTCCCCTGCAGACCATCCGTGCAGACATCGACTACGGTTTCTTTGAAGCCAACACCACCTACGGTAAGATCGGCGTCAAGGTTTGGATCTACAGAGGCGAGGTTCTCCAGAACGTGAACCGCACCAACCCCAGAAGAAACGACGCAAGAAGCGACCGCCGTCCTCCCCGCCGCGACAACCGTAACAACGACCGTCGCCCCAACAGAAACGGTGACCGCAGAAGAGAGAATCCTTCCAAAGAAGGAGGTAAGAACTGATCATGTTGATGCCCAAGAGAGTCAAATACAGAAGAGTACACCGCGGAAGACTCACCGGCCGTGCCTACAGAGGCAACAAGGTGACCAACGGTTCCTTCGGTCTGATGGCTACCGAGCCTGCTTGGATCACCTCCAATCAGATCGAAGCCGCCCGTATCGCTATGACCCGTTACGTCAAGCGTGGCGGTAAGGTATGGATCAAGATCTTCCCCGACAAGCCCATCACCGAGAAGCCCGCAGAAACCCGAATGGGTTCCGGTAAGGGTTCCCCCGAGTATTGGGTGGCAGTTGTGAAGCCCGGCCGTGTGATGTTCGAAATGGACGGTATCACCGAAGAGCAGGCAAAGGAAGCTATGCGTCTGGCCGCTCACAAGCTCCCCATCAAATGCAAGTTTGTTACTAAGCAGGATGCTTGAGGAGGTTTTTTGAATGAAAATTAAAGATATTAGAGAAAAGACTGCCGAAGAGCTGAATGCGCAGTTGCGCGAGTTGAAGAACGAGCTGTTCCGTCTTCGTTTTCAGCATGCGATCAACCAGCTGGACAATCCTCACAAGATCGTGGAAACCAGAAAGTCGATTGCCAAGGTTCTGACCGTACTCCGCGAGAAAGAGCTCAGTGCCGACAACGGCAGCGAGGCATAAAGGAGCGTAACGATGAATAACGAAAGAAATTTGAGAAAAACGAGAACCGGCAAGGTTGTCAGCAATAAGATGGACAAGACCATCGTGGTTGCCATTGAGGATAACGTAAAGCATCCTCTCTACGGCAAGATCATCAAGACCACCGTGAAGTTCAAGGCTCACGACGAGCTCAACGAGTGCGGCGTCGGTGATAAGGTGATGATCATGGAGACCAGACCCCTGAGCAAGGACAAGAACTGGAGACTGGTGAAGATCATCGAAAAGGCGAAATAATTTCGTTCTGACACATAGCCCTATTTGGTTTAATTTCGGAAAGGAAACGCAATAACATGTTACAACAGCAGAGCTTAATGAAGGTTGCCGATAACACCGGCGCCAAAGAACTGATGTGCATCCGCGTGCTCGGCGGCACGGGCAGACGTTATGCCAGCGTTGGCGATATCGTTGTCTGTGCGGTGAAGAAAGCAGCTCCCGGCGGAGTTGTGAAAAAGGGCGCTGTCGTGAAGGCAGTGGTCGTCAGAACTGTGGAGGCCGTTCGCAGAGCCGACGGTTCCTACGTGAAATTCGACGAGAACGCAGCGGTTGTCATCAAGGAAGACAAAACGCCTGTGGGCACCCGTATCTTCGGGCCCGTGGCAAGAGAACTTCGTGATAAGGACTTTACTAAGATTCTGTCCTTGGCCCCCGAAGTACTTTGAGTGGGGAGGAAACAGCGAATGAATAAGCTTCATATTAAGAACGGCGACACCGTTATGGTGATCTCCGGGGACGAAAAGGGTAAAAAAGGCAAGGTAATCGGCGTGAGCCCCAAGGAAGGCAAGGTCATCGTGGAAGGGCTGAACATCGTCAGCAAGCACGTGAAGCCTCGCAAGCAGGGCGAAACCGGCGGCATCGTGAAGGCAGAGAGCGCAATGTACGCTTGCAAGGTCAACGTGTACTGCCCCACCTGCAAGAAGGGTGTCAGAACCAAGACCGTCGTTACCGAGGGCGGCAAGGAGCGCGTTTGCGCTAAGTGCGGCAAAACCCTTTAAGGATTCAGAAAGGTAGAAAAAAATGGCTAGACTGAAGGATTTTTATCTGAGCGACGTCCGCGACGCGCTGATGAAAAAATACAACTATAAGAGCCCTATGCAGATCCCCAAGGTGGAGAAGATCGTGATCAACGTCGGTGCCGGCGAAGCCAAAGACAACGCTAAGGTGATCGACGCCATCATCGCAGATCTCACCGCCATCACCGGTCAGAAGGCAGTTCCCACCGTGGCCAAGAAGTCCGTGGCGAACTTCAAGCTGAGAGCCGGTGTGAAGATCGGTGCAAAGGTCACTCTTCGCGGCGAAAGAATGTATGAGTTCATGGACAGACTCTTCAACATCGCTCTCCCCCGCGTGCGCGACTTCAAGGGAATCAACCCCAACGCATTCGACGGCAGAGGCAACTACGCTCTGGGTCTGAAGGAGCAGCTGATCTTCCCTGAGATCAACTACGAGCAGATCGACAAGATCAGAGGTATGGACGTGGTGTTCGTTACCACCGCTGCCAACGACGAAGAAGCAAGAGAGTTGCTGGGCCTCATGGGTGCCCCCTACGCTAAATAAGGAGAGAAAAACATGGCTAAGAAATCTATGATCTTAAAGCAGCAGAGAAAGCAGAAGTTCTCTACTCGCGAGTACACCAGATGCAAGATCTGCGGCCGTCCCCACGCTTACCTGAGAAAGTTCGGCATCTGCCGTATCTGCTTCAGAGAGCTGGCGTATAAGGGTCAGATCCCCGGCGTGAGAAAAGCAAGCTGGTAAACCACAACCACAGACAGCATAATCAATGCAATTCGCACTCAAGTGCAGCAATGCAAACTAAGTGCTAAGGAGGATAAGAAGAAATGCAAATTACCGATGCAATCGCAGATATGCTCACCCGAATCCGCAATGCGAATTCCGCAAAGCACGAGAAGGTTGAGATCCCCTGCAGCAAAGTCAAGACCGCCATTGCTCAGATCCTGGTGGACGAGGGCTACATCAAGGGCTTCGAGGTGATCCCCGAGGAAGGCAAACAGGGCAAGATCATCGTGACCTTGAAGTACGGTCAGGGCAAGAAGAGAATCATCACCGGCCTGAAGAGAGTGTCCAAGCCCGGCCTGCGGATCTACGCAAGCTGCGAGGAGCTCCCCCGCGTTATGAACGGCCTGGGTGTTGCCATCGTCAGCACCTCTAAGGGCATCATGACCGAGAAGAAGGCAAGAAAAGAAAATGTGGGCGGCGAAGTGCTCGCATTCATTTGGTAAGGGAGGATAGTGCAATGTCTAGAATCGGAAGAATGCCTATTGCCGTCCCTGCCGGAGTAAAGGTCACCGTAAACGGTGCAACCGTTACCGTCAAGGGCCCCAAGGGCGAATTGACAAGAAGCTTTAACGAAGCAATGCAGATCACGCTGGAAGGCAACGAGATCCTGGTGAAGCGTCCCAACGACGAGCCCCAGAACAGAGCCCTCCACGGACTCACAAGAACTCTCATCAGCAACATGGTGGTCGGCGTGACCGAGGGCTACTCCAAGACTCTGGAGATCTCCGAGGGCGGCTACCGCGTGCAGAAGAAGGGCAAAGAGATCGTTCTTGCTCTTGGCTTCTCTCACGACGTGGTGTTTGAAGAGAAGGACGGCATCACCTTTGATTGCCCCAACCAGAACACCATCGTTGTCAACGGCATCGACAAGCAGGCCGTGGGCCAGGTTGCAGCAGAGATCCGCGCTAAGCGTCCTCCCGAACCCTATCTGGGCAAGGGCGTTCGTTACCAGGGCGAGAGAATCCGCCGCAAGTCCGGTAAGGCCGGCAAGTAATGAGAGGAGTGGAATAGAATGATTAAAAAGATTGATAAGAATCAGAAGCGCCTCCATAGACACAAGAGAATCTTCGGTACCACCGCAAGACCCCGTCTGTGCGTTTACCGTTCCACCAAGAACATCTACGCGCAGATCATCGACGACGAAAACTCCGTTACGCTAGCAAGCTACAACTCTCTGATGAAGGACTTTGAAGGCGACGGCGGCAACAAGGCCGGCGCAAGATTGGTCGGAGAGAAGATCGCAAAGATCGCTGTGGAAAAGGGCATCACCGAGGTCGTGTTCGACCGCGGCGGCAACCTCTATCACGGCAGAGTTGCAGAGCTGGCAGACGGCGCCCGCGACGGCGGACTGAAATTCTAAGGAGGAAACACAATGGCTTTGAAAATCGATGCGGCTACTCTTGATCTGAAAGAGACTGTCGTTTATACCAAAAGCGTTTCCAAGACCGTAAAAGGCGGACGCGTGCGCAAATTCACCGCTCTGGTTGTTGTGGGTGACGAAAACGGCCACGTTGGCTGCGGTCTGGGCAAGGCTTCCGAGCGCCCCGAGGCAGTGAGAAAGGGCGTTGAGGATGCAAAGAAAAACATCATCAAGGTTTCCCTGAAGGGAACCACCATTCCCCACGAGATCATCGGCGAGTTCTGCGCAGGCAGAGTGCTCCTGAAGCCCGCTCCCCAGGGTACCGGCGTGATCGCCGGCGGTAAGGTGAGAAGCGTGCTGGATATGGCAGGCATCAAGGACATCCGTACCAAGTGCCTGAGAAGCAACAATCCTACCAACGTGGTGAAAGCTACCTTCGAGGCTCTCCGTTCTCTGCGCACCGCTGAGGAAGTGGCAAAGATGAGAGACAAGCAGCCCGAAGAGATCCTTAAGTGATCGGAAAGGAGAAGACAATGGCACAGGTAAAAATCACGCTGACCAAGAGCCTGATCGGCAGACTGGAAAAGCAGCAGAAGACCGCCGCTTCTCTGGGACTTAAGAAGATCGGCGACACAACCGTACAGGAGAGCTCTCCCGTGCTGGACGGCAAGATCGCAAAGATCTGCCACCTTATCAAAGTTGAAAACGTCTGATTCTGAAAAAGGAGGAATACACATGAAGTTACATGAACTGTCTCCCGCCCCCGGTTCTGCCAAAAAGGCGTACAGAAAGGGCAGAGGAATCGGATCCGGAAACGGAAAGACCGCAGGCCGCGGTCACAAGGGACAGAACGCCCGCTCCGGTGGCGGTGTAAGACCCGGCTTCGAAGGCGGTCAGATCCCCGCATACAGAAGACTCCCCAAGAGAGGCTTCAACAATGCGCTCTTCGCAACCGAGTATGCGATCGTCAACCTTTCCACATTGGATCAGTTTGACGACGGTGCAGTGGTTAATCTCGAATCTCTCATTGCCGCAAAGATCATCAAGGACGGCCTCAGCGGTCTGAAGGTGCTTGGCAACGGAAGCATTTCCAAGAAGATTACCGTTCAAGCCAAAGTCTTTTCTGCTGCAGCAAAAGAGAAAATCGAAGCCGCCGGCGGAAAAGCAGAGGTGATTTAAGTGTTTAAAACACTGGTCAACGCGTGGAAGCTGCCCGATCTGAAGAAGAAAATGATCTTCACGGTCGCAATTCTTCTGATCTACAGACTGGGCTGCGTTCTCCCCGTTCCCTACATTAACGCATCCGCTATTCAGGCTTGGATGAGCTCCTCTTCTACCTCCGGTACGATGCTGGACTACTTCAATATGCTCAGCGGCTCCGCGTTCTCCCAGGCAACCCTCTTTGCCCTGTCCGTTACTCCCTACATCACCTCTTCCATCGTGATGCAGCTTCTCACCATTGCCGTTCCCGCTCTGGAGCGCATGGCAAAGGAAGGAGAAGAGGGAAAGAAGAAGATCAACGAGATCACCCGTTACGTTACCGTGCTTTTGGCCCTGGCCACCAGCTTCGGTTACTATATGACCCTGAGAAACACCGGCGCTCTGACCGACAGAGGCTTCTTCGCAGGCGTGGTGATCGTGGCCTGCCACTGCGCAGGTGCGTCGCTGATCATGTGGATGGGCGAAAAGATCAATGAAAACGGCATTGGCAACGGCATCTCCATGATCCTCTTTGCCAACATCATTGCCGCTCTCCCCTCCATGGTGACCGACATTGTTTCCAGACTCAGACTGGGCAACAGCCTGGTGACCGTGGCCATTTACGTGGCGATCGTGGTCCTTCTGATCCTCGTGGTTGCGTTTATTGTGTTTATGACCAACTCCGAGCGCAGAATTCCCGTTCAGTACGCCAAGAAGGACGTGGGAAGAAAGATGTACGGCGGACAGAGCACCTATCTGCCCATCAAGCTGGATATGTCCGGCGTGATGCCCGTCATCTTTGCAAACTCCATTTTGATGCTTCCCCAGACCATCGCCATGTTCTTCCCCACTCCCGGGGAGGGCACCTTCTGGTACGGATTTTTGCAATTCTTCTCCGCTGCCAGCGTGTGGTATGCATTGATCCTCTTGGTTCTGATCGTGGCGTTCAGCTACTTCTATCTGTCTATCTCCTTCAACCCCGTTGAAGTTGCCAACAATCTGAAGAAGAACGGCGGCTTTATCCCCGGCGTTCGTCCCGGCAGACCTACCAGCGACTTTATCAACAAGAGCTTGAAGAAGATCACCCTGATCGGCGCATTCTTCCTGGCAATCATCGCCGTTCTGCCTATGGCAGTTAACGCACTGGGCATCACCCTGGGTGCATTCACCTTCGGAGGAACCAGTATGCTGATTCTGGTGGGCGTGATTCTGGAAACCGACCGTACACTGGAAAGCCAGATCACCATGCGTCACTACAAGGGCTTCCTTGACTGATAGAAAAGAGGCACATCCAATGAAAATCATCTTTTTGGGAGCCCCCGGTGCCGGCAAAGGCACCCA
>JAZNGI010000100.1:0-4984 GCA_045576375.1 Eubacteriales bacterium | reverse complement strand
GCGCATTCGCAGTAGTGTCTAAGGCTCGCTCCAGAGCATAAGAAAACAGTGTAAGAGCATAAAGCTCTTCCCGCCCCGTCCTGCATCCGCAGGGCGGGGCACTTTTTTGTTTGCTTGATGGGCGGGGCGCTCTGTTCCGTGTTGTTCTGAGTAAAGCCCCCGCCCCCGTGTCATCCTGAGTGGAGCGAAGCGGAATCGAACTTGAGCGACAGCGAAAGCGCGTCAGCGGGATCTCGGGGCGGTTTTGCACAGCCAAAAGGAGATCCCGATGCTTCCCATCGCCCTGCGTGGCAAACCACTTGGGTTCGACTACGGGCGCACACGCCCTCCGCTCAGGATGACACAAGGGGGACCGCATAGCGGTGGATGAGGAGAGCGGAGGAAGGGGTCAATTCTAACCATCCTCTCGTCTATTGTCCAAAAACGCGTACAAAAAACACCACAGACTCATTGTTTGAATCTGTGGTGTTATGATTATTTGTGAAGTGTTTTGCAAGAAGCAGACAGCTCTCAGTCGTCCAAAGCGTCTTTGCGGGAGAGGTTGAGTCTGCCCTTGTCGTCGATCTCGATGAGCTTCACCTTGATCACGTCGCCTACGCTGACCACGTCTTCCACTTTCTCCACGCGCTTTCTGTCAAGCTTGGAGATGTGAACCAGGCCTTCCTTGCCGGGAGCAAACTCCACGAAAGCACCGAAGGTCATCAGACGGGTAACGGTACCGGTGTATACGGTGCCGATCACAGGATCCAGGGCGATGGCGTTGATCAGCTCCAGAGCCTTATAGCCGGCATCCCGGTCGATGGCGGAGATGAACACGCTTCCGTCGTCCTCAATGTCGATCTTGGCGCCGGTGTCGGCAACGATCTTCTGGATCACCTTTCCGCCGGGGCCGATGACTTCGCGGATCTTATCCACGTGGATCTTGGTGCTGATCATCTTGGGAGCGTACTGGCTCACGTCGTCTCTGGGAGCGGGGATGGCTTTGAGCATCACTTCGTCCAGAATATAGTTGCGGGCGGTGTGGGTGGTTTCCAATGCCTGCTTGATGATCTCGGGGGTCAGACCGTCGATCTTCAGGTCCATCTGAATGGCGGTGATGCCGTCCTTGGTGCCTGCCACCTTAAAGTCCATATCGCCGTAGAAATCTTCCACGCCTTGAATGTCGATCATGGTCATCCAGCGATCGCCCTCGGTGATCAGACCGCAGGAGATGCCGGCAACGGGAGCTTTAATGGGAACACCCGCGTCCATCAGAGCCAGGGTGGATCCGCAAACGGAGCCCTGAGAGGTGGAGCCGTTGGAGCTCACCACTTCGCTCACCAGACGGATGGTGTAGGGGAACTCGTCCACAGAGGGGATCACTGCTTCCAATGCACGCTCTGCCAGAGCACCGTGGCCGATCTCGCGGCGGCCGGGGCTTCTGGATGCCTTGGCTTCTCCCACGGAGTAACCGGGCATATTATAGTGGTGCATATAGCGCTTGGAATCTTCTTCGTCAATACCGTCCAACAACTGCTGATCGCTGATGGATCCCAGCGTGGCGGTGGTGAGCACCTGGGTCTGTCCTCTGGTGAAGAGGCCCGATCCGTGGGTGCGGGGGAGAATGCCCACTTCGGCGGCCAAGGGGCGGATCTGATCCAACCGTCTGCCGTCAACACGCTTGCCATCGTCCAAAAGCCAGCGGCGAACCACGAACTTCTGCAGTTTGTAGAGCACCTCGGGGATCTGATCGATCAGCTCGGGGAACTTCTCGTCAAACTCGGCGTGAACCTTTTCGGTGACGATCTTCATGGCGGCGTCTCTCACCGTCTTATCGTCGGTGTCCAGCGCGGCGCGAACGTCTTCAATGGCAAATGCGCTCACTGCGTCGTAGAGCTCGTGATCCACTTCGCAGGAGGGATACTCGAATTTTTCTTTGCCGATCTCACTCACAATGGAGTTGATGAAACCGACCAGGCCCTTGATCTCCTCGTGAGCCAGCATGATGGCGTCGAACATATCCTCATCGGACACTTCCTTGGCGCCTGCTTCGATCATGACCACCTTTTTCTCGCTGCCGGAAACGGTCAGCTCAAGGGTGCTCTTTTCTCTCTGCTCCAGGGTGGGGTTGATGACGGGCTTGCCATCCACCAGACCCACGGAAACGCCCGCGATGGGGCCGTTCCACGGAATGTCGGAGATGGACAGGGCGATGGATGCACCGATCATACCCACGATTTCGGGGGGATTGTCGGGCTCCACGGACATCACCAACAGAGAAAGGCAAATGTCGTTTCTCAGATCCTTGGGGAAGAGAGGACGGATGGGACGGTCAATGACACGGGAGGAGAGGATGGCCTTTGTGGTGGGTCTTCCTTCTCTTCTGTTCCAGCTGCCGGGGATCTTGCCTGCGGCGTAAAGTCTCTCTTCAAAGTCTACCGACAGAGGCAGAAAATCAATTCCGTCTCTGGGAGCGGCGCTGGCGGTTGCCGTGGCGAGAACGACGGTGTCGCCGTATCTGACCAGACAGCTTCCGTTGGCAAGCTGGGCGATCTTTCCGGTTTCTATGACCAGAGGTCTTCCTGCCAGCTCGTACTTGAAAATTCTGTGGTTTTCAAACATTACTACTTCCTGTTACTTTCCTATTACTTTCTGATGTTGAGCTTCTCAATGATGGCTCTGTAGCGGTTGATGTCCTTCTTGATGAGATAGTTGAGAAGGTTTCTTCTGTGGCCGACCATCTTCAGAAGGCCTCTGCGGGAGTGATGATCCTTCTTGTTCTTCTTCAGATGCTCGTTGAGGTTGTTGATTCTCTCGGTCAGAATAGCGATCTGAACCTCGGGAGAGCCGGTGTCACCCTCGTGAATGCTGTTTGCGGCAATGATCTGCTGCTTGGTTTCCTTTTCCATTGTTGGTACCTCCATAAAAAAATAATTTGATTTGCCGTTAACGGGGCGCACGGTGTACCCGGTTGATCGGAGGCGAACCCGATACGCTACGTTAAGGTAAAAATGCATACAGGCTATTATATCACGGGACTTTTCTTTTGTAAAGAGTTTTTTCGATTTTTTTCAAAATTTAACCGCGGCATCGGGGGTTTTCTTTACTGCCAGGTATTGTTCTTTCAGTTTTTTATTTAAAGGATGGACGGTGCGGCTGACCTTCAGCTTCCCGTCGTCCTTGCGGACGAATTTCAGGCATACGAAATATTCCTTGTTGCCTTCATCCCTTCCCAGGGCCAGAAATTTCCATTGGGAGGAGGCTTCCCAGGGGGTGCACAGCAGTTGCCCCGTGAGAATGGGGTGGCGCATTTGAGAGAGAGCGGGATCGGCCAGCGCCATTTTTTTGGAAGGGTAGCTCTTTTCCGACGACAGGGAAAAGAGGGCGGGGGGCGTTACCCTGTCAAACAGGGCGGGATAGTCTGCAAGCCCCTTTGCCATATCCAGATGGGCGCAGAGCTTGGCGGTGCCCACGGCGTCGTTCAGAGCATCGTGAGCATCCAAAAGGGTCTCCCCCACGGTGGACAGGGCAAAGCTCAGGGAGAACTGGCGGTTTTCCCGGGTGATCTGATCGTCAAAGATCAACTGCAGGTTGCAGAAGGGGGCCAGGCGGGCAGGGTCGATGCCGAACACGATGCAATTATCCCGCAGGACGCCTCCGTCGTCGGGGCCCCAGGTGAAGATCTCTTTTGCATCCGCCGCCCAGGCAAAAAAGCGCTCCATTGCTTCGGGAAAGGGGAGGCCCGAGGCAAGATCGGCGGCGGTGATCCCCGTGATCTCCTTCACCTTATGGTGCATTTTTTTGTAGAACTTGGGGCGCACGGTGAGCTTGAGGGTGTCAATGATTTCAAAGGCCTCGTTGAGCTTTACCGCGCCGATCTGCACGATCTCCCCGTTGAGCTTCAGAGGAGAGGTGAGGGTACGGGCGGGATGGGAGGCCTGGTTCCATTCCAGGTCGAGAACGATGTGATTCATAATGCTTTTCCTGTATGTAAGAAAGCATCGGGGGAAGGCCGCCGATGCTTTCCGAACGCTTTAGTTTTCCTTTTCTTTTTTCGTTTTGCGGTATTGATCCACGGGGACCAGGAAATATTTTTCTTCGATTCGGCGCAGAAGCTTTTTTTCCACGCACTTTTTGGAAGAAAGGATCAGCCCCGCTCCCACCGTGAGCCCGATGCCCAGGGCAATGAGCCCCTTGAGCAGGGAAAAGTGAAAACTCAGATTCTTGCCGACGCATTGGGTGGTGTCGGTGCGTTTATCGTTCACGGCGGTGTCGCAACGAAGCTTGTGGGTGATCTCCACCTTGTCGAGCTCCCCGAGCTTATGCAAAAAACCGCTGAGCATTTGTTTCATGGACGTTCTCCTTTTCATTGAGATACCCTTATTATATCCCGAAAAACCGAAATTGTAAAGAGTTTTGCCCTTCTTTGGCAAAAGAAGCACAAATTGCCGAGGAAAGTTTTTCCCGTTGCCAAAAATAGTCCTTTTTCTTATCGCTCTTTCGACAAAGCTTTCGCCCCGCCGATGCTACAATGGGCGCACTATCACTTGAAGGAGTTGTCAAAATGAAGGACGAACAAAACAAAAAAGTAACCGCCCCCGCCCCGCCGCGGGGCTTTCGCCTGCGCAAGAGGGAAACGGCCCGGGCTCAAATTGAGGATCTGAGCCCCAGTCTGTGGGAGCGGCTTTACCGAAAGCTGGTGGGGTCTGACACCCAGTTGGAGGGTTGCCTGACGGGAGAAGCGGAGGGCTTGGCGCGGTGGAAGGTGTTTGCCGTGCTGGGGGCAAGCTTTTTGGTGAGCGCTCTCATGAGCCTTGCTTCTCTGTCCTTCTCCTCTTATCCCGTTGGCTTTGCCCTCATCTGCGCGGTGGGCTCGGAAAAACGGGTGGTTTCCTTTCTCAGTCAAAGCGCCTTTTGCGCCAGCGTGATCGCGGGGGTGCTGTTTAGCTGTCTGTTCGTGGACAGCTACCCCTTCGTGCATTTTGCGGTGTGCTGTGCCGCGTTT
>JAZNGI010000099.1:0-7567 GCA_045576375.1 Eubacteriales bacterium | reverse complement strand
AGCGGCAAATCCATAGACCAAGCTCTACTGGAGGAAACCATTGCCGCCTACAAGGATTTGCCCATAGACACCAACTATGTTTTAACTGAAGAATACCAGACCTATGCCCGTCCGTACAGCGATATCTTCAATTTGATCAGGTCATGGACCGGTATGGACAAAGGAACCGCCCAGCAGTGGTCTCCTGATGAAGCTGCGTTATATGCTGCCATGAGAGAACGCTTTGAAGAATCGGCTGTTAAAAACTATCTGACTGAGGCTGAGATTTCATATTGGCAAAGTCATGCAGATAGTCTTGAAACTCCTGTTGTATATCAGTTCCACGAAGGATACGGATGCATCTTAGAAACCTTTCTCACCGTAGGCTTTATGATGCTGATTTATGTCGCTATCACCCTTTCAAGTAGCTTTCCCGATGAGCATACTCACCGAACTGATCAGCTTGTTTTATGCACCTCGAACGGTAAAAAACGGCTCTATTGGGTCAAGCTGCTTTCAGGAATCACAGTTGGCTGTGTGGGTGCATTGCTTATGGCATTGCTGACCTGGGTGCTGAGTCTGCGGGTATACGGTTCGGAGGGTTTTGATGCCGCAATACAGCTATTTTATACCGGCTACGCTGGCAATATCACTATAGGACAAGCATGTCTTGTTGCATACGGATGTCTGATTGTGACTGCGATTTTTATCAGCGTATTCGTCATGCTTTTGTCCGAGCTTTTTAGTAGCAGTATTGCCGCAATGTCAGTTACCACCGGCATGATCCTTGCAGGAATGATTATTCAGATACCGGCACAGTATCGCATATTGGGACAGTTATGGGATTATCTTCCTACCTGTTTTCTGTCCATGTGGAACACCTTTGATAGCCGTTTGATTTCTATGTTTGGAATGCACTTCACCTCATATCAAATCGTTCCTTTGATCTACGTTGTCGTCGCATCGCTGCTGGCATTCCTCGGAAGCCGTATCTATTGCCGCTGTCAGATCAGCGGAAGATAAACGCATACCTGTTATAACAAGCAGTTGCATCACAACCACCTGACACAATTCCGCAGGCGATTTTGCAACTTTTTCTGCAACAAAAATTTTGATAAATGAAATAATGGGTGGAAAAACAGGTTCAAAATTGCCGTTTAGGATAATATTTAGGGCATAAATAAGCCAAAGAAGAACCACGAAAATGAGTGGGAATGATTTTGCTTTGCAAAATCAACTATGATCGCCTTGCGGCGAGTGATAAGTGATGATTGGTTGCGCCAAGTGATGATTTGCCTTCGGCAAAGCTGAGGGTGATATAGCGATCATATTATAACATTTGGCGGAGCCAAATTCATAACTCTAAACTCACAACTTAAATGCTCTGATTGCAAAACGAGTTATCGGTTATGGTTGCCTACGGTAAGTTATGATTGGCTTCGCCAAACTTTTTAGGAGAGCGTTATGGCCGACAGTGTTTTAAGAGATAAATCCAAGAGATTTGCAAAGGAAATTGTTTTTCTTTGTAGAAAAATGAAACAACATGGTGTAGAAGGCGCATTGATTAATCAACTTTTACGTTGTGGAACATCTGTTGGAGCAAATATTCACGAAGCACAATATGCACAAGGTGCAAAAGATTTTATTTCTAAATTTGAAATTGCGCTGAAAGAATGTAACGAAAGTGAATATTGGCTTGAATTATTACATGCTGTCGATAGCCTCAACAAAGAAGAGTATGAATATTTTCAAAAAAATTGCATTGAGCTTCGTCGTATGCTTGTTTCGTCGGTAACTACATTGAAAAACAAACAAACGCCAGAGCCACAGAAATCGTAAATCACGATATAATTTACAACTAACCGAGAACGGCGGCAGGGAGATTTATTCTCTCTGCCGCTGTTTTTTTGTAAAACCTATTGACAGCAGACGTTCTTTGTGTTAAAATAACAAATGATATATAACAACAACTATTTTACGGAGGTGCCCCGTGCCGCCTAAAGTGAAAGTAACGAGAGAAGAGATTATAAACGCCGCCGTTGAAGTTGTGCGCAACAGCGGAGCACAGGGGATCAATGCACGAACGGTTGCTTCGGCATTGAACTGTTCTACGCAGCCGGTGTTCTCCAACTTTGCCTCGATGGATCAGCTTCGCCTTGCTGTGGTAGAAAGGGCAGATGCCATATGCGGCGGCTATATTGAGCGAGAGATGGAAAGGGGAGAATTTCCCGCCTACAAGGCCAGCGGTATGGCCTATATTCGCTTTGCCAAGGAGGAAAAGGAGCTTTTTCAGCTTCTTTACATGCGCGACCGTTCAAAAGAATCCGTTCCCGAAGGGTCGCACCTTACGGACGAAATGGAGTCTATCGTCCGTAAAAATACGGGGCTGAGCGGAGATGATGCAAAGCTGTTTCATTTGGAAATGTGGGCGTATGTTCACGGAATTGCCGTAATGTTTGCCACGGGGTTTTTGGATCTTGGCTTTGATCTTGTGAGTAAAATGCTCACAGACGCCTATCAAGGCCTGAGAAAACAGTATGGAATGGAGGGATAAAGTATGGACGCCATCAGAATTGAAGGCTTAACCAAAAGATATAAAGACGTGGTCGCCGTGGATCGCCTGAACCTTTCCGTCGGCAAGGGGGAATTGCTTTCTCTGCTCGGGGTAAACGGTGCGGGGAAGACCACCACCATCAAGATGCTGTCCTGTCTTACCGAGCCCACAAGCGGAGATGCTTTTCTCAACGGAAAAAGCATCCGTAAAGAACCCGCCGCCGTGAAATCGATCATAGCCGTTTCTCCCCAGGAAACAGCGGTTGCGCCCGGTCTGTCCGTGCGTGAAAATCTTGAGCTGATGTGCGGGGTACACGGGTTTACAAAGGACAAGCAAAATAAAAAAATCGCAGAACTGACCCAACTGCTCGGCCTTGGATCTGTCAGCAGGAAAAAAGCAGGCAAATTATCCGGCGGCTGGCAGCGCAGACTGAGCATTGCCATGGCACTCATCAGCGAGCCGGAGATCCTGTTTCTCGACGAGCCCACGCTGGGGCTTGACGTGCTTGCACGGAGTGACCTGTGGGATATGATCCGTTCTCTGAAAGGGAAGGTCACGATGATTCTGACAACGCACTATATGGAAGAAGCAGAAGCTTTGTCTGACCGTATCGCTATTATGAAAGACGGAAAGCTTTTGATCTGTGACACCGCCGATCGAATCAAAGAAACAGCGGGAACGGATAATTTCGAACAAGCCTTTATTCGATACGCTCGGGGGGTGGCACAATGAGAATGCTCACGTTTGCTAACAGAAACACAAAGGAAATGTTGCGGGACCCGTTGACCGTGTTCTTTGGGCTCGGCTTTCCTCTTGTTCTCATTGTGTTGCTCAGTGCCATACAGGCAAATATCCCCGTTAAGCTGTTTGAAATACAGCGCTTAGCTCCGGGGATCACAGTTTTCGGTTTGGCTTTTATGACCTTGTTTTCTGCAACCGTTATCGCAAAGGACAGAGGCAGTTCACTGTTACAGCGCTTGTATACCACGCCGCTGACTCCCGCGGATTTCATTCTCGGTTACACCTTGCCCATGATTCCCCTTGCTTTGGCTCAGTGCGTTATTTGCTACATTGCCGCCATCGTCCTCGGGCTTTCCGTTACGGTGAATATTTTATACGCCGTTGCATTTATCATTCCCGTTTCTATCCTCTACGTTGCCCTGGGCCTTCTTTGCGGAAGCGTACTGAACGATAAGCAGGTGGGCGGCGTCTGCGGTGCATTGCTCACCAACCTTTCCGCGTGGCTGTCCGGCGTTTGGTTTGATCTTGACCTCGTGGGAGGTGCGTTTCAAAAGATCTCTTATGCACTCCCGTTCGTTCACGCCGTGGAGTTGGAGCGTGCGGTACTTGCAGGGGATTTTTTCGGTGTTTTCCCGCATCTGTGGTGGGTGCTCGGATATGCCGCCGTTCTGCTGGTGTTCGCCGTTTTGCTGTTTCTTCGGCAGATGAAAAAGCAGTAATCAAAATGCGCCATTTTTGTTTTCTGCTGAAACGAATGGAAAAACTCGAAGGAATATGTTATAATATCTCATAAAGTTGCAATGATAGAAATAATTATAACGGTATGAACAACATAGAATTGCGGGGAAGAGAGTAATGAGCATGTTCAAGAAGAAAGTTTCTACACTGAAACAACGGCTCAAATGGAAAAACTTTGTTTTTTTGTTTGTTGCGGGGTGTATCAACGCCTTTGGCGTTACGCTGTTTTTAGCGCCGGTCCATCTCTATGACAGCGGAATATCGGGAACCTCCATTCTTCTTTCGCAACTCACGCCCGATTATCTCACTTTGTCTTTTTTTCTGTTGGTTTTGAATATTCCCCTGTTTTTGTTCGGGTTAAAAAAGCAGGGAGCCGTATTTACGGTATATTCCGTTTTCACTGTTGCTGTGTACTCAACGGCAGCCTGGTTGATCACGGACGTTTTGCCCATTGACGTAAGCATTGCCTCTCCTCTTGCGGGGGAAGATCTGCTCTTATGCGCTTTGTTTGGCGGCTTGATATCCGGCGTCGGCAGCGGCATGACCATTCGTTACGGAGGCGCCATTGACGGCATTGAGGTTATGGCGGTTATTTTTGCCAAACGGCTGAACATCACCGTTGGCACCTTTGTTATGATATATAACGTGTTGCTGTACATTGTGTGCGGAATTGCCATTCAAAGCTGGATACTTCCTCTGTATTCCATTGTCACCTATGCCGCGGGTCTTAAAACGGTTGACTTTGTGGTAGAAGGCTTTGATCGCTCCAAAGAGGTTATGATCGTTACGGATCACCCCCAAGAAATCAGCACGGCTCTTATGGAAGAGTTTGAGTGCGGAACCACCAAAATTATGGCCAAAGGCGGCTACTCAAATGCCGATAAAACCATCATTTATTTTGTCGTTAACCGATTTCAGATCTCCCGTATGCGCAGTATTATTTTCGCCATTGACCCCCGCGCCTTTGTAACGATCAGTGAAGTGGCAGACGTTTTTAAAGCCAATGATTAAGCCTTCCTTTTCGCTGTCGGTTTCATTCCTGATATAGCAAAAATACCTTCTGCAAATCAATGCGGAAGGTATTCTTGTTTTTCACATGATGGATCGGAGGTTCCATCCGCAAAGCCCAAAAACTTTGTGAATCAAAAACCTTTGGAGCTTTTCAATCACCGCAAACGTTCTTATCGGTTCTGGCTGTTTTGACGGTTCTGATTGCTCTGTTCGTTCTGGTTGTTCTGGCTGTTCTGGCTGTTCTGGTTGTTCTGGTTGTTCTGGCTGTTCTGACGGCTCTGGTTGTTTTGGCTGTTCTGACGGTTCTGATTATTTTGGTTATTCTGATAATTGTTGTTCATAAAAAAATCTCCTTTAAAAATTGGTTGTGAGTATAGTTTGCCTCCTTTTAGAAAAACTATACGTGAAAAGATTTTGTTTAGGAGGCTGCTGTCACGTGCTTTTGATACAGAACGGTTTGGTTTTCACCATGGAAACCCAAGAGGAATGCTATGCAGATATATTGATCGACAAGGGGAAAATTGTTCGGATCGCCGAAAAAATAACGCCTGCCGAGGGAATACAAATCATTGATGCTTCGGGTTTACGCGTTTATCCGGGCTTTATTGATGCCCATAGCCATATAGGAATTTCGGAAGAAAAAAAGACCAATCAAGGAGATGAAAGCAACGAAGGAACCAATCCCATCACCCCGTGCGTTCGTGCCGTTGACGCCATCAATCCCATGGACAGCGCCTTTCACAACGCTTTGGCCGCCGGCATTACGGGTGCAATGGTGGGACCGGGCAGCTCCAATCCCATTGGTGGGCAGTTTGCTTTTATTAAAACCCACGGCCGACGGGTGGACGATATGATCGTATCGGCACCTTCCGCCATGAAACTTGCTTTCGGGGAAAACCCCATGACCCACTACGGGCCCAACGGAAATATCCCCTCCACCCGTATGGGCATCGCTTCGTTGATTCGGGAAGAATTGACGCTTGCCAAGCAGTATTTCGACAGCGGATCCCAAGGCACCTTCGGTATGGAATGTTATCGGGATCTGTTCGAAGGGAAGATCCCCTTGAAAGCCCACGTGCACCGCGCGGACGATATTTTCACTGCCATCCGCATCGCAGACGAATTCGGCCTGGGACTCACGCTGGATCACTGCACCGAAGGGCATCTCGTGGCGGATGCCATCGCTGAAAGCGGATATCCCGCCATCGTGGGGCCTTCTCTGGCGGCGCGAAGCAAGAACGAAGTGAGCCTTTCGGATTTTAAAACGCCGGGGATCCTGCAGAACGCGGGAGTTTTGGTTGCGCTCACCACGGATCATCCGGTGTCCAGAATTCAATATCTCCCGCTCTGCGCCGGCCTTGCCGTCAAGGAAGGCATGAGCAAATGGGGAGCATTGCGGGCGATCACCATTGATGCGGCCCGCATTTGCCGTGTGGATCACCGCTTAGGCAGTTTAAAAGAAGGCAAGGACGCCGATATTGTCATAATTGACAACGATCCTTTGGAAATTGCATCCTCGGTGAAATATACCATCGTCAGCGGAGAGATTGCCTGGCAGGCAAAGTCCCGGGAGCAATAAAGGCTCCGTTGCCCTCAAACGCGGCAGTATGCGGCGTTTTTCAAAAAAGTGCTTTTTAAAGAAAAAGAGAAGATTTGGGGGCGCTCCTTCCAAGGTATGACCAAAAGCATCGGAAAATCCCCAAGAGGGGATTCCTTCGTTTTTGGCAAGGGGCAGGGAGCGGCATATCCTTTTTATGAGCAGGAAAACCGCTCAATTGAAAAAAAGGAGAAAGATAACCTTGAATCAAGTGGACAGAAACACCTTTCGCGGTGCAAGGTCGATGCCGGGGAATTATTATGCCCGCTCCTCCTGTGCCGCTGAACGCACCCGGGAAGGATGCGGATGCGACCCCTGCGAGCAACAGCGCAACGTTTGCCCCCGTTCCTCTTGCGCCGCCGAGCGCTCCCGAGAGGGATGCGGATGCGACCCCTGCGAACAAAAGCGCGATGTTTGCCCCCGTTCCTGCGATCAAAGAGGAAGCTTCGATCAAAGCTTTGCTCTGGCCATGGCCTACGTTCCCTTCCAGGAGTGGAACGGGATCAGCTCCCCCTGTGACGGCCTGGCTAACGGCACCGTGTTTTATGAACTGGTGAAGCCCTTTTGCGGTGCGGGAAGGAGGAAAAGCTGATGAGTCGCAACGATCATTCCTGCAGAAATCTTCTGTCGGAGCTCTATTCCGTGTCCTTTGCTCTGGACGACGTTACCCTGTATCTTGACACTCACCCCGATTGCGCCGAGGCCCTGGGGTGCTTTGATAACCTGAGAGCCCTGGAGAAAAATCTTACCGATGAGATCAACGCTTCGTATTTTCCCTTGACGGCAGCGGCAAATTCCTCCTGCGCTTGGGAATGGGTCAAGGGTCCCTGGCCCTGGGAAGGAGAGTATTGAGTTATGTGGGTTTATGAAAAGAAATTACAGTATCCCGTAAAGATCAAAAATCCCAACGCCGCCTACGCCAAGATCATCATTTCCCAGCTTGGTGG
>JAZNGI010000098.1:0-7083 GCA_045576375.1 Eubacteriales bacterium | reverse complement strand
CTCGCTGTGTTTTTTATGAACGTCCATGGGACATACGGCCTTACACTGATTACAGTTGACACATAATCGGTTGTTGACAACGGGAAAAGCGAAGCCTTCCTCGTCATAATGCATTTGTATGGCTTTGGTAGGGCAAGCAAAGGCACACATGGAGCAACCGCAGCAACGGGATGTTTCATTTTCAACCAGATAGGTGTTCATTTCACTCTTCTTCTCTCTAAGCAGTTTGTGAGATATTCGCTTGAGGCCATGCGCAAAGGCTTTATGGAATTTTCAAACAGTTCGGTGCAAGAAAACACGAAGTCTGTTTGAGCATCGTTATAAAAGCTTTCCTCCGCTCCGACCCGTTTTAACAACGTTTCGATACGGGAGGTTTGTTTGACCGTTTCGGAGTGACTGCGGCCAAAAGCAATAAACTTCTTTTCAAACAAAACCGAAAAAACGCAACCGTGAAACGAGTTGGTAAAAACATACTGTGCGTTATCAACGAGCCGCAGAAATTCCATGGGACCTGCATCCACCAATTCTGCGCCTTGTTTTAAAAACGTTTTGTTCGATGCAACCAAAACCTTCATCTTCAGACCTTTCGACGCTGCAAAATCGCTGATCTTAGATACGGTCTCGCTCTTAGGTTCATCAAAGAAATAGCAAAGAACGTAGTCGTCCTTTTCCTTGCCGGAAGCCTTGGCTTGATATATATTTCTCCATTCTTCCCCACAGAGAAGCATCGTGGGATCCAACAAAACGGGGACCTCTCTGCCGATGAGCTTTTTTACTATTTGGGCCCCGCTAAACTCTCTCACGGAGATATCATTGATTTGCGATAAGTTCTTTTTTATAAAGGTCCGGTTATAGGAAGGGATCTTTGAAACACCGAAAGAGGGAGCATAAGCAATCCTCTTATGCTTTGGTGCAAAACTTAAAAATTTGAATCCGGACAGATGCGGGGAAAGAGGAGACCAAATTTGGTCGCTTCCGCATATGAACGCTCCGTATTCATTCGAAGAAGCCACCTTCCTCAAGGCTCTTCGTCCAATGCAAACGGAGGGCAAAAACTCAGCCTCGAAACGGGAAAACAGATCTCTTGTCTCCCGGGTAATTACGGTTGTGGTTGCTTGCTTGAGCCGATTTATTTCTCGTTGTGTTCTACGGGCTTCTTTGTTAACGATACATTTTGCAACCGTAACGGCAGCAACGTGGAGTTTATGAAGAAGTTTATCTGCGGGACGTTGTTCTTTAACGTTTAGGAATACGGCAGTATGACCGTTCTGCATCAAAAAATTGCGCAAAGCAAACGCTTGTAAGGCAGAACCGTAATTGTTGATATTAAAGTACGTGGTAATTCCTATCTGCATAAGATTTCCTTCTGCTTCATAATTTCTAAGATCGTTTTGGCAACTTCGCGTTGAGCGTTTTCTTTTTCGTTGGAGACGGATATGAATTTTGCTTCCCCTTTGTTTTCGCACCATATTTGTTTTAGGTTTTCGCAGGAAGCAAAGGCAAGGTCCAAAGCTGCGGCGGGGTCTTCTTCCCCCATAAAAAACGGTTTATCTGCTCTTGAAGCTGCCCGATCAAGCACGGTTTCTTTTGAGGCCCAAACAAAAACCTGAACGATATCGGTTTTGGGCACCAGGCTTTTCATAAGAAACTCCATTTTATTCAAATCGGCTTTGTTATTGTCAAAGAAAGAGGCAATAAGTTGTAAATATCCTTGTTCTAAAATGCATACCTCTTTTTTACAGTTGTGAGAAAGCAAATATATGTAATTGAGCCAGTTTCTCATAGAACCGATCATCCTATAATAACGGATCGCACGCTTAGGATGCGTAAGACAATAGCAAAGACAAACAGTTGCTTTCTTTAACGCTCTTTTTTTGGGATCTCCGCCATGAGAAAGTTCGTATTGCTTTTGGCAAACTTGAACCCCTTGATCGCCAAGCATTTGTGCCAATTCGTGAGAAATATCTGATTTTCCGCTGCAAGGAACTCCGGTAAATTCAATTATCATCTTACTTCGACTCCCTCGCAATAGATATCGGAATAATAGTCACAATACTTTTTATATTGTTTCCACTTGTCAAAATTTTGGGTTGCGTGTGCTATACACGCTTGTGAATAGTTTTGCTTGCCTAATTGCCGTATCTTTTTTATTGCAGAATACAATGCATCGGCATTTTTTTCTTTGCATACATATCCGCATCCGTCAACGATCAGTTCCGGCAGAGCGGTTTTGTTATAAACCACGGCAGGAGTGCCGCAAGCCATTGCTTCAACCACCGTAAGGCCCATCGTTTCCTCAACGGATGCGGTGACGTATACGTCGGCCATATTGTAGTAACGGCACAATTCCTCGGCATTTTTTGTTTTAGCAACGCCTATGATGTTTTGAGGAAGCTCTTTTATTTTATCTTCCGCAAGCCCGATTATCACGATCACTTCATCTTCAGACAGTTTGGAAGAAAGGGAAATTAAATCATCCAAGCCCTTGTTTTTTCCCCAAGACATTGCAACGCTTAACATGATGAATTTATCTTTCAGCGCTTCAGGCCTTTGGGCGGGAATTTGCTTAAAAGTGTTGGTATCGATACCGTTGGGGATCACGCGAATCTCTTTGCCCTTTAGAATGGAAGCCGGAAGATAGGTGGCAACCCACTTTGAAACGGTTGCAAGATGAAGATGATCCCAATCCGTATAAATAGCTTTTTTCTTATTCAGTAAGGGTGTGGTTCGATCAAAAAATCTGCTGTAAGGAAATTTGTTTAATTGAGAACAGGATCCGCACCGTTCTTGCCACCGATAGCATCCGGCAGCTTCAAAATGGGTGCAATGACCTGTCATTGCCCAAAAGTCATGAATCGTCCAAACGGTTTTAATATTTTCTTTTTTCAGAAATTCAAGCAGCAACTCCACGTTAAGAAAGTAACTGTAAATGTTATGCAAGTGAACGATATCCGGCTTTATTTTTTTCAGCAACGATATTGCTTTTCGTGTGGCAAAAAAAGAATGAAAGCCCGTATCCCCTAAAAGGGATCCTAATATTTGATGCATTCTGACACCCAGGTAGGAAGAGCAGAAAAACACGTTTTTTCTTTGGGTCGTTTCTTTATAACCCGCTGAAATAATATAGTTTTCGATTCCTTGCGAGGTCATTACATCGGATAGTTGCGTTACGATCTTCCCCGTGCTTCCGGCACTGGAAACACCGTTGATCTGAACTACTTTCATTCTACCAACACCACACTTTTCATTACTTGACCTTTAACTTGCGATAAATGCTTCTAACAAAGTTGCGCCCTTTTCCAATAAGGGTAAACCAAATTTTATACCACAAGGAGACAACGTAATAATGAATCGGATTGCATAGCTTTTTTGCATAAGAAAAAGCGTATTTTGAAGCATCCGGCATCAACCGTTTACGCAAATAACCGCCCAATCGCAAAAAATATTTTCCTTGACGGTATTCCTCGTTTTGATACATCTGATCTGCGATCCATCTGTGCAGGGCGTTCCCCTCGATATCAAAGGTGGTTACTTTTGTTTTTCCAACCTGCTTCTTATGAACTCGCCCCCTGATCAAACAACGGTCAAGATAGTAAAAGTCGTATCCGGCAAACAACAATCTGTACCAATATTCCGCATCCGATACGGTGCGGATCGCCTCGTTGAATTTGCCGACTTTTCTAAAGGCGTCTGCGGGCAGTAGGAAAGAGCACCCGGCAAGACGGTAATTATAAACGTTGTTCAGGATCATCTCGATGAGAGGCTCTTTTTCCTTGACGTCGCTGTAATTATATTTGAGGATCGTCTTACCGTTCTTATCCATGGATTCGGCGGCACAACGAACAACCACACGGTCAAGATCAAGGTCGGGATTCTTTTTTAATAACTCCCCTACATAATTGACTTCGGCTTCCACCTTATCCGGATAATACAGATCGTCGTGGGAGAGCCAGGAAAGCCATTGGCCGTGCATGTTTTCTATACATAGATTCAGCGCAGAGGAAACGCCGCCGTTTTCTTTGCAAAGATACGTGATCTTGTCTCCAAAAGAAAGGGCGACCCTTTCGGTTTCTCCATTGTCGTTTGACCCGTCGTTTACCACGATGATCTCCTTGTTTTTATAGGTCTGTTCCAAAGCAGAGTTGATACTCTCAGCTAAGTAATTGGCTCCGTTATAAACGGGAATCACTATTGTTACCAAGGGTTGATACATCTTCTGACTACTCACTTTCCATAGTTTTTGTAGATTGCTTCCATTTGTTTTAACGAATTTTCAATGCTGAAGCTTTGTGCGGTTTGAACCGCTTCACGAGACATGTCGCGATAAAGACCGGAATCGCTGTATAGCTGATCCATACGGTCAATGAATTGCTTTGGGGAATTAAGCTGAAACAAATATCCGTTTAAGCCATCTTTAACAATATCAACGTGTCCTCGTACAGATGAAGCAACTATCGGTAATCCCGCAGAAATTCCTTCAGTCAAATTGATTGGCAGGCCCTCTTGAAAGCTTGCAGAAATCAGCACGTCGCTCATTTGATACAACGTGGGCATATCTTTTCTAAAGCCGAGAAAATCAAAATATTCAGCAACGCCGCATTCATCCGCATATTGCTTCATGCTTTCCATCAATTCGCCTTTTCCGCAGAATAGGAATTTGATATCCGGATGAAGCTTGCACAAATCGGCGGCAGCATCGATGAAAAAACGGTGATTTTTTCGCGGAATAAATTCAGCGGCATAGATCAGAAGAAATTTACCTTCATAGCCGTATTGCTTTTTTAACGCCTCTTTTTCTTCGGCGCTTGCGGGAGCAAAACGTTCTATATTCACCCCAATGCCGCTTATCTTTTCAACCGCTGTTCTTTTAGATTCGAACTTTTCTTTGGCTCGCTTATAATCCTCGGCATTGATGGTGATAATGCAATCGGTTTTCTTAGCAAGAAACTTTTCCATCGTGTAGTACAAAAGCCAGTTGAGTTTAGGGGCACCGTTGTAAAAATGAAAACCGTGTGCGGTATAGAGTATCTTTGAGCCTTTTTTCCGCGCATCGGCAGCAGCCAATCGCCCGACAACTCCGCCCATGGGAGTGTGAGAATGGATGATGTCATAATTCTCGGCATCAATGATCTGTTTGGCTCTTTTGACGGCTGCAATATTTTTAACGTTAAACGGAGATCTTTCAATGCCGATATCAAAGAGTTTGTCACAATACTCCGCCGTTTTGCCTCCGGCATTGGTCATGACGTGAACTTCATACCCCTGCTTTTTAAACCACTCCAAATACGGCAAATGAAACACTTCAATATGGGATAAAACGTTGCTAACAAATAAAACCTTTTTCATTTAAACACCCTTATTGGTATATAATCCGTCGGGATTATTGAAATAGATACTGCCCATCCCCAACAATTGCGGAGCGATAAAATCTTTATGCAGATTATCGCCTACGTAAGCCATCGCTTCATAGGGAACTTTAAAATAAGCCTGCATTTTCTCAAACGCCGTTGGGTTGGGTTTTCGAAACGCAACACCGCCAAGCTCGTCCGTTACGATGATCTTCTCAAAATATTCTTCAATGCCCAACGCCTTGATTTTTGCCCGTTGCCCCTCCGGTCTGCCATCGGTGATCATTCCAAGGCGTATTTGGTTCTTCCTGAGAATGCCCAGCAGCTCCTTTGCTTCGGGATAGAGGGATATTTGGGGCGAATGGCTTCTGTAAATATCCAAACACCGTTTTACAGCGTCGTTGGAAAAGAGCCCTTCTTGCTCCAAAACATAGTTGATCGCTTGTTTTCCGTTTTCAAAGGCGTTCCACAGCTTGTCTGCCATAGCATCAATTTTGTTGTACTGACGAGCAATTTGTGCATATCCGCTTCTTACATAGTCTTTTTCGGAATACAGCGTATCGTCCAAATCAAAGATCACGATCCGTTTTTCAAGGAGATAATTTTGCGCATCACGGAGTTTGCTGATTTCTAACACAACTATTTCACCCTTACGCTTTGATCGAATCTGCAATAGACCGCACCGTCTTGCGCAGCCTTTGGCAAATAACTCACACGCTCGCCCTGAAGAAGCTTCAGAAGAGCCATGGCGGAATTGGCGCCGGCTTTCATAGTGAGCGGTGCTCCGCCGCCGTAACGGGGATTGATCTCAATGTAATAATCGTTGCCCGTTTGGTTTTGTCGGATCAGTTGAATGGTAATGGCACCGCAAGGTTTGTAATCCGCAAGCAACCTTCTGACTTCATCGATAATGACGTCATCTTGAGCAATTTGGGTTTTAAGGACTTCTCCTGCACGTACAGCCAGTCGGATTCGGGGCGTGATATAAACGGGTTCGCCGTCAAAGTCGCAAAAAACGTCTACCGTATATTCCGTTCCTTCAATAAAAGGCTGAATAATATAATCCGGAACCTGCTTGGCAAATCCTTCCAACTCTTGTTGATCCATTGCCTTATAAGCAAAAATGCTGGAGCTTCCGTCTTTGGGCTTAATGAATGCCGGAAAAGGGCCACGATAGTTTTTTACATCATCTACGGGCTGAGGAGACAACAGACCTACCGACTCAAAGTAAGCAGACGTCAGCCGTTTGTCTCTGCACACGGCGATCCTGTCTTCCCCGCTGACCAACACAAGAGTTCCGATCTCTTCAAACGACTTTTTGTTCTTTGCCAAAATCAAAAGGTCCGTATCGATGGTGGGAATCAGGACATCAATATGATGCTCCTTACAGCATTCCAATAACCTGGGTACATACGCCGCATCTTTAATTCGCGGCACAATTACCGTGTGATCGCAAAAATTCAGTGCAGGAGCCGTGTCTGTAATGTCTGCTCCGTAAATTTCCAATTCATAACCAAGCTTCTCTGCCGCAGACTTGAATTCCTGCATCAATTCAACGCGTCTTCCAACGCTTGTAAATAAAATGCGCACTGTTTTTTTGCTCATGCCTTGGCAAGCATCCTCCTTTTCTTCGGGTGTTCCGGTGAAATATTCCATTGTTTCAGAGGTGTCGGAGCTGATTCCTTCTCGCTTAAAAACCGTCTTTACCGTTTCCAGAATAATTAAGACGTCGTTT
>JAZNGI010000097.1:0-3075 GCA_045576375.1 Eubacteriales bacterium | reverse complement strand
ACCGTTACGGCGTTCCACGGATTAAACTCTTCCTTTCGGAAAAGACTCTCCTCATCGCAAACCAAAACGAAGCGGAGCAGTACCCCGCAAACGAACAGGGTGATCAACGCCGAAGAGTAGGCCAACTCGGAAAGGGAGGTGAAATAGAACACTACCCGATAGCTCAAGCAGGTGGCCACCGCTCCCAGGGCGCCCCCGGCACAGGGGAACAAAATGCCGCTTTTAAAGGGAAGCACGGAACCTTGTTTACCCCGCAGGCCGATCTCACGGGGGACACTGCTGACCACGGATACCGAGGAAAGAATCCCCACGAAAAGCCCGTAGGCAATGAGAGCGGAGGGACGGACAACGGGCTGTCCGAAGCATAAAAGGGACAGCAAGGCAAGAAAGGCGAGAGTGAAGTGGACCCCCAACTGAAAACGAAGCATGGCAAAGCTGTTGGCACAAATTGCGCCCACCGCCTTCAGCGTTCGCAAAACGCCTGCAAAGCTGCGCCGTTCCAGCAAAACATCGGCGTTCTGCCTGACGCACACGGCGTCCGCTCCCCGATAGGCAAAGGAAACATCTGCTTCCGATTGCGCAATGGACGACAACAGGGAGTCGGAAACGCAGGCGGTGATGTCGCCGTTTTCGTTGCGATAGCGCACGATATCCCGCTGTTGCCCCGGATCAAAGCCGCAAAACACCTTATAATGGGTGAGATCGGCAAGAAAGAGACCGCGATCCATGGTCTGATAGCGTTTCTCGTCCAAGGCGAAGGGTTGATCTCCCTCGTGGATCATGGAAAGCTTTTTTGCCAATCCGAAGCTTCGTCCCGGGCTTTCCGAAGTGAGCAGAAGCGTGTCAATACCGCTCTTCACGCACTGGCTGACCGCCTGGGCCGCCCCTGTTCTGAGGGGAGTATACAGCCCCAAAAAGCCCATAAACACAAGGTTGGTGAGAGTATCGGCCTCCTGTTCATCGGGGGGCGAGCCGCACTCCAACACGGCAAGGGCAAGCACAAATTCTCCGTTGGCGGTGATGGCGCGGGCAGTGTCTGCCAGGCGAAGTTTGGCGCTTTCATTGAGAAAAAGCGCGCGATCACCCTTTTTGATGTGACTGCAACGGCGCAACACGCTTTCGGGAGTACCGCGGATCACGTAACGATAACGTTCGTCTTTCAGACAGAGAACGGAAGAGTAGCCGCGGCGGGGATCATGGTCCCGACGGCTGAGTACGCCGAAATTCTTTTCGGAGCGCTTTTGCTTCAAGCCAAGCTCCTTTCCCGCTCTCACAATGGCCTCGTCCACGTTTCTGCCCCCTGAAGTCAAGGGACGGCGGGAAGAATTGCAGATGAGAGCAAGCTCCAAAAGAGGAAGGGCGTATTTGGGATGATCCTTATAATAATAGGGACAGTCGTCCGCCAGAAAAGTGCCGATCACGGGGTACTGCCCGAGAACAAATTCTTCCGAATGAATGCTGATACAACTGACGGAAGAAAGCTTATCCACGGCGGCGTAATTTTTCAACACGCATCCGCGCTTCATCAAAGCGGACACCTGCATTGCCACTCCCAGCTCGCTGAGAAGTCTGAGACCGTCGGGCATTGCCGCGATCATCAGCGCCAGAGAGTAATAAAACATTTCAAACAGAGATTGCCGACAGATGATACCCAGAGCGAAGATAAAGAAGCAAACGGGGATCCAAATGAGGCTCAACTGCTTGCTGACGTTTTTTACCTCAGCGTGGACCTTGGGCATCTGGCCTCGGGAGCGCTTGACGTTGGAGTTGTTGGCATCAAAGATATTTTTCCCGGTGTTACACACCAAAACGGTGGCACTTCCGTTGAGCACCACGGTGCCCGCAAAGAGAATACAGTCAAAATACGGAAGATTGCCCTCGGCAACGTCGCGGTATTCCCGTTTGATCACCGCCTCGCACCTTCCCGTGACGTTGGCTTCCAGCACCTTCAGAGAGCGCTTTCGCATAATGATCCCGTCGCAGGGGATCACCTCTCCCCTTTCCAGATACAATCGGTCGCCGGGAACAAGCTGCTGAGAATCCACCCAACGCTGTTTCCCGTCCCGCTTCACGCGACTCTTGGCGGCACTGTGCTTTTTCACCTTGTTCAGCACCCATTCCACGTAGAGAGAACCGCAAACGGTCAGAAGCAGATATCCCGACAGGGTGATCCAAAGGGTGGCCGTGATCTCCGGAGAGGGCTTAACGGCAATCACGTACAGCGTCATGGCCATAAACACTAAGAGCATCACGTCGCCAAAGATGCGTTTAAATACGCCGAAGCGCTTCTTGAATCTCCCGGAATAGGTGTTGGGCCCGAATTCCCTCAAGTTGATCTGTGCCTGCTCGGTGCTGAGTCCCAGCTCCTCCGAACACCCCAAGACCCGATGAAGTTTTTCGGGATCAATTTCAAGCAAATTCATTTTTCTTCCTTCTCAAGCTCCACCTTCAGGGCTCCGTTCTCTGCCGTAAGCTTCACGGCAACGGGGCGGAAGGCATAGGCTTCGATGATCAAAGCGGCAATGCGATCCTCCACGGCGGTCTGCATATATCTCCTGAGATTTCTTGCTCCGTACTTCTCGCTGAAGGATTCCTTGGCGATGATCTCCGCCACGGCGTCATCGTAGGAAAGGGCGATTCCCTTCTCCTCCAGAGCCTTTCCCAGATCCTCCAACTGAATGCGGGCAATGAGAGCAAATTCCCCTTGCCCCAAACGGTGGAAGGTGATGATCTCGTCCACGCGATTGATAAACTCAGGACGCAAGAACTTGTTCAGAGCCAGCTTGGTCTTTTCCTCATCGTCCGCAGCGGCGGTGCGGGTGAAGCCCGTGAGTGCGGTCTTCTGATCGCTTCCCGCATTGGTGGTCATAATGATCACGGTGTTTTCAAAGTTCACTTCTTTTCCGTGAGCGTCGCTGATCCGGCCGTCGTCGAGGATCTGCAGAAGGATGTTCATCACGTCGGGATGGGCTTTTTCGATCTCATCGAACAGGATCACGGAATAGGGCTTGCGGCGGATCTTTTCCGTGAGCTGACCCGCATCATCGTAGCCCACGTAACCGGGAGGAGAGCCGA
>JAZNGI010000096.1:0-9428 GCA_045576375.1 Eubacteriales bacterium | reverse complement strand
ACCGATGGTGAAGGTGTAGCTTTGTTTGTTATCGGTCACCGTCACCGTCACGGCGTTTTCGTCAAACCCGTAGAGAACGGGATCCTGGGGATCCTCGCTCACCCTGCGCAGAGCGTTGAGGGGACTGACGATGGCCAGCATGTTCTTGGGAATGTCCTGATCCACGGGGAAGCTTTCGTCGTCGGCAAAGCTCCAAAAGCCGTCCTTTTTCTCAAGAGTCAGTTGGGTTTGGCCGCAGTCAAAGGCAATGGAGGTCACCGTGTCGGCATTGGGAGCAAAAAGGATCTCCTGTTCCTCTGTGGCTTCGGGAGTGGTCTGAGGAATCAAGGTGAGCGCCAGATAGGCTCCCAGCATCAGCCCGATGCAGGCAAGAGCGAGAAGAAGCTTGGCGGTGCGTTTCATCAGCGAGCTCTCCTTCTCCACCAGATCACGGCTCCCGTCGCCAGAATGCTCACGGGAATCACCGCGCAGAACACGGCGGTCCACAGGCTCACCTCCGCGGCGGAAAGGGTGAGATATTCCGCTTTCAGCGAAGCGGTGCGGATGGAAATGGTGTCAGTTTTTCCGCAGAGCCACTCGGCGGCATTAAGGAACAGGGAAATGTTGGCTCCCGAACTCATTTGGTCCACCGATTCGTTGGTTAGGGAGGAGGAAGAGATCCAAAGAAAAGCCGAACGGTTTTCTTCGTTCTCTCCCAAAACGCCCAGAGCGTGCGGGCCGGGAAGATCTTCCTCGCTTTTGGAGGCGCTTTCGCTTTCGGGCTCCGTTTCGCTGTAGGATTTTTCGGAGCTTTGCAGCAGAACCGTTTGGGTGATCCCCTCCTTACTCTCGTGGGAAATGGGGTGCGCTCCCGTCAAGAACAGGCTGTATCCCGCGCCGATCAAGGCATCGGTGGTCTCGTGGCTTTCCGGTTGGGGGAAGAGATAGTAGGGGGACAGATAGTAGTTGGCGGGATCCTCCTCCGCAACGGCGCCCGGGCCGCGCTGGAAGCCGAAATCCCCGGCAAGCGCATCCAGATTTTCAAAGGAAGCTTCGCCCACGTCGCTCAGCAGGAAAATGCGATTTCCCTCCGAAAGGAAATCTCTGAGCATTTTCAGTTCCTCTTGGGAAATGTCCGAGGCGGGGGAGTGGATCAGGATCAGCGAGCAGTTTTCGGGGATGCCCGTGTGCAACAGCTCGGCGGTCTCCACCACGAGATTGTCCGTTTCCATCATATGGATCAAACTCTTGGAAAGAGGCGCCTCTCCGTGCCCCGAAAGAACGCCCACCACGGGGAGCACGTCGGTGGTCACGTAGTTAATGGCGCCGGTCAGAGCGTCCTCTCCGGCAAAGGTGTCGGGGATGTATTGCCCGTAGGTTAAGTAGTATTCCAGAGCTTCCTCGGAGGTAATGGTGTAGATCTCTGTGTAGTCAATCACCGTGTGGCGCTTTTGGCTTTCCACAATGAGGCTGTTGGAGTTGATCTGAAGATCGGTGTAGCCGGAAACGAATTTGGGATGCACCACGGGATCCACCGTTTCCACTTGAACGTGCGCACTCAGATCCTCATAGCGCTTGAGAAGCTGAAGAAGAGCGGGGTCCTCCTGTCGGTCTTCGGCCACCAGGTACACCTTCACCGTCTCCTGCAGGGAGGAAACGATGGATTTGGTTTGCTCGTCCAGGGTGTAAAGCCCCTGGGCGGAAAGATCCCATTGGGTGAAGGAGGAGGGAAGGGCGCCGATCAGCAGGTTAAACAGGACCACTCCCGCCAACACCGCCAGTCCGATGGCAAAGCTGTAGCTTCCCAGAGCAAAGCGTTTGTTTTTCATCAGCTCCACCTCCTTTTTTCCATGGAACTGACCGTCAGAAACACAAACAGGAAGCTGACGCTCAGATAGTAACTCAGGCTCCGCAGATCAAAAACGCCGTTCACAAAGGTGTAAAATCGGTCAAAGAGTCCAAGAGAGGACACCGTCGCCTCAAAACAGCGCACCAAAGCGTCGGGTGCGGCAAAAAACAGCACCAGGCACACGCAGCAAAGCACGCAGAGAACGCCCAGGGAAAGGGAGGTCTTCTTAGTCAACAGGTAGAACACTCCCGCGGCCGCACAGGCCAGGAACAAAAATGCAAAGAGGGAGCTTTGAGCCGAAGAAGAGACCAACTGGGAAATACTGCCCATAAAATAGGCAATGAGAAGCACCACAAAGGACACCACGGCGGCAACGATCTGATTCTCCGTAAGAGAGGAAAGAAACATTCCCAAAGCCACCAGCGCCGCTCCCAAAAGGAAGAAGCCCAGCAGAGAGGCGTAGGCCAGAGGGAAGTTCACCTTGCCGTACAGGCTCATCACGGGAGGGATGAGCGCGGCGATCAGCAGGGGAAGGGAGAGCACCGAAAGCATGGCAAAGTATTTTGCCAAAACGATCTTAGTGCTGCTCAAGGGAAGGGAAAGGAGAAGCTGATCGGTCTTTTGCCGTTTTTCCTCCGCCACGGAGCGCATGGTGAGAATGGGAATCAGAATCAGATAAACAAAACAAACGTTGTACAGGGAATATTCAAAGCCGTTCACGGCGGCGGCAAAGTTGATAGAGGAAGAAAAGATTCCCAGCATAAACACGAACACCGCCGCGAACACGTAGCCCACGGTTCCCTTAAAGTAGGAAAGAAATTCTCTTTGAAACACCGCTCTCATTGTGCATCCTCTCCTTCTTCTTGAAGTGTTTGGGTATCGTTTGTGCTCAGCTCCAGGAACACCTCTTCCAAAGAAGCGCTTTCTTGATTCATCTGCAAAATGGGGATCTTGGCATCGCAAAAGGCGAAAAACACCCGCTCTCTCAGATCTTCCTGCAGTTTATAGGACAGTCTCACAAGGCTTTGTCCGTCCTGCGCCGCCTCAGAGAAAATCTCCCCGTGGTTTTTTAAGGCTTGTAAAGCGGCAAGGGCGGCTTCGGGGCTTGCCTTCACCGTCAGCTCCAAGGTAGTGTTCTTTTTTGCTTTTTGGGAGAGGGCGTCGGGAGTGTTCTGGGCAACCAACTGCCCGTGGGACAGGATCAGCACACGGTCGCAAAGCAAGTCCATCTCCGAAAGAATGTGGCTGGAGATCAGCACCAGGTGCTTCTTGCCGTATTCCTTCACCAGATCGCGGATCTCAATGATCTGCTTGGGATCCAGCCCCACCGTGGGCTCGTCTAAAATCAGCACTTCGGGCTCTCCCAAAAGCGCCGCGGCAAGGCCCACTCTCTGCTTGTATCCCTTGGAAAGGTTTTTGATCAGACGGTGAAGCATGGGCTTGAGGGCCGTGGCCCGGGATTCAATCACTTTTTTTAATTCCCCGTCTCTCCGGCTTTTTTCAATTCCCTTGGCACGGCAGACAAAGCTTAGGTATTCCAAGGGTGTCATATCGGGGTACAGGGGCGGGATTTCGGGCAGATAACCCAGCTTTTGCTTGGCCGCTTCTGCGTGTTCAAAAATGTCCAGCCCGTCAATGCTCACGCTTCCCGTGTCGGGAGCCAAACAACCTGTGAGAATGGAAAGGGTGGTGGTTTTCCCGGCACCGTTGGCGCCCAAAAGGCCGTACACACCGTGGCGTTCGGTGCGAAAGGAGAGATCCCGCAAAGCGTAGTGATCTGCGTATTTTTTGCTGATATGACTGACTTCTATCACGTGGTACCTCCAAAGAAAAATCAAGACCGGGAGCATTTTCTGCCCCCGGCCGGGCGCTGTTCAGGCAACGCTGGGTGTTTGGTTGAGAGTTTCGGGAATATATTCGTCAAAGGTGATCTCAACTTCCACGTTTTCTCCGTTACGGTACAGAGTAAGGGTGGCGGTGTCCCCCGCGCGGTAGGTGGAGCGGATGGACGCAAGCTGAGAGGTGGATGTCACGCTTTTTTTGTCAATGGCGATGATAATGTCACCTTTTTTGATCCCCGCTTTTTCCGAGCAGCTTCCCGCGTTCACGCTCTGCACCTGCAAGCCGAAGGCCTGCTGATAGTAGCCGCCGCCGGAATACACGGTTTTCACGGTGATGCCAAAGCCTGCCTGTCCGCGGACAAAGCCGTAGTTGATCAGATCGTTGGCGATCTTCACCGCGTTGTTGATGGGAATGCAGAAGCCCAGTCCCTCAATGGAAGAGGAAGCGTATTTGCTGGTCACAATACCCACCACCTGGCCGTTCTCGTTGAAGGCGGGGCCGCCCGAGTTTCCGCTGTTTACGGCGGCATCGATCTGGAACATTTCCAACGTGGTGTCCTCCACGCTGATCTCGCGGTTCACCGCGGCAACGATGCCCTTGGAAATGGAGTAGGTCAGTTCGCCTAAAGGATGGCCGATAATGGCAACGTTTTCTCCCGCAACCAGCTTGTCGCTGTCGCCCAGAGAAATGGGATCCAGGTCCTTGGCGTCGATCTTAATGAGCGCCACGTCGCTGTATTCATCGTAGCCGATGATCTTTGCCTCGTAGGTGTTGGTGTTGTAGAGAGTCACGGTGATCTTGGGATTGTCCAGCTCGTCTCCCTCCACCACGTGGTAGTTGGTGAGAATGTAGCCGTCCTCTCTCAAAATAAAGCCCGTGCCCGAGCTGGCATAAGGGGAAACGGAGCCGAAGATGTTATACACCTCGCCCTCCACCGTGATGCCCACGATGCTGTTCACGTTGTTGGCGTAGATCTCCTTGGCGTTCATTTCCTCGGTCTGGCTTTCGTCGGGAACGAACACGGGGTCCTGATCCTCGGGGATCCTGTCGGGAACGGAGGCGCCCGCATCCTGAGTGGCAGGTGCTTCTTCGGTGGTTTCGGGGGCAGGGAGAGGGAGGTTGTTTCTCAAAAAGTAACCGCCCGCGATTCCCGCGCCCAGGATCACGCACACCGCCGCCAAAACGGCGATCACCTTCCCAAGAGCATTCCTCTTTTTGGGAGGCTCCTGCGGGGAGGAAACGTAAGGAGAAAATTGCTTCTGAGGCAAGGAGCCGCCGTTTTCCTGTGCGGGGTCCGTCACTTCTTGCACAGGCCGGGGCGCAACGCCTGCCAAGGTGCTCTCAGCGGCCGCTTCTTCTTTGGGAAGTCCTTCGTTTTCCGAGGCCTTTTCTTGGGGCTCAATAGGAGAAAAGTCCTTTTCAAATTCGTTTTGATTCATCGTTTGTTCCTTTCCGCAACGGGAATTTGCTGTTTGATATTTTTGGTATCAACGGGGAAGCTGAAGTTTTTGTGTTCAAGATAAAAAACTCAGTCAACGAAAACGATCTCGTTGGTCTTCTTGGGCGGGCGGATCCCCTCGGGCTTGGCGTATCCCAAAGCCGCAATGCCCAAAACGGCGTGATCTTCGGGAATTCCCAGGCCGCTGATAAAAGCTCTCACCTCGGGAACGTCACAGCAGGCGGCAAGCTGATTGATCCAAACACTTCCCACGCCCAGAGCGTGAGCGCCCAAAAACAGGTTCTGCAAAGCGCAACTGAGATCCTCTTTGAAAAAGGGGTTTTCTCTGTTGTCGGAAGGGATGATCAGCGCCGTAGGGCGGTACATATCGTAAGGCTCTCTGTTCAGCGCTTTTCCGATCAGAGCACAAAGGGACTCAATGGTCTTCTTCTCGGTGATCACGGTGAAGCGGCGGGTCTGCCCGTTGAGAGCACTGGGGGCGTAAGCTCCGCACCTCACCACGGTTTCCAAAATTTCTCGGGGAATTTCTCTTTCTTCAAAAGCGCGAACGCTTCTTCTCTCCAAAATGTCCTGAACGGTTAAATTCATCGGTTTCCTCTTTCTTTGGTTGTGAAGTTGCTTTTAAGGGTATTATACCTCTCTTCTGTCCGTTTGTAAAGAAAAATGCCGGAGAGTTTCCCGAATCGTGAATGAATATTAAAAAACGGGACATAATTTTTCTGAAAAAAGACCGACCGTTGCCCACGCAACGGTCGGAACGATTCAGTGAATTCGGATTTTGGAGAGCACCTCAAAGGAACTGAGAAGCTCATCCAGCTCTCCCTCGGGGAGCTTGGCGGTGAGAAAAGAAAGGGTGGAATCGGTTTGGGCGATCACCTTGGCGCCCAGCTTTTCGCTCAAAGGAGCACCGGGGGTCTTAATTCGCACGTACATTGCCGTCTCTCTGGTCTTAAGGTCCAGTACGTAGCCCTCGGGGGCGTCGTTCTCCCAGGAGGCGTTAAACAGTTTGTTGGAGCTGGCAACGTCCATAATGTCGGCAACGATGGCAGAGGCGGTGGGCATCTTTCCTGCGCCCGCGCCGTAGAACAACAGCTCGCCCACGGCGTTTCCAACCACCTTCACGCCGTTGAAAACACCCAGCACGTTGGCAAGCATTTGGTCTTTTTTAATGAAGAAGGGGCATCCCATAATATAGATGCCGTTTTCGCATTTCTCCGCGCTTCCCAGAAGCTTGATGGTGTATCCCGCCCGCTCCGCATCCTTCACGTCGTCAAGGGTGATGGCGGTGATTCCCTCGGTGTGCACCTGCTCGGGCTTCACGGTGTGGCCGAAGGCAATGTCGGAAAGAATGCAGATCTTGCGGCAAGGATCCAAGCCCTCCACGTCAGCCGCGGGGTTGCGCTCGGCATAGCCAAGCTCCTGCGCTTCCTTCAGCGCCACTTCAAAGCTCTTTCCCTTTTGGAACATTTCGTTGAGAATGAAGTTGGTGGTGCCGTTGAGAATGCCGCTGATGGAAAGAATGCGGTTACCCAAAAGGCAGGTGAGCAAGGGACGGATCACGGGAATGCCGCCGCCCACGCTGGCTTCAAACAGGTAACGCACGCCGTTTTCCTTGGCGGTGTTCAATAACTCACAGCCGAAATTGGCCACCACTTCCTTGTTGGAGGTGATCACGTTCTTTTTCTTTTTCAGTGCCTCCATGGAGAAGTCCACGGCGGGATGAGAGCCGCCCATGGCTTCCACCACGGTGGAAACCTCGGGATCGTTCAGGATCACGTTAATGTCCTTCACGAACAGATCTCTCAGAGGATGGTCGGAGAAATCGCGGATGTCCAGAATGTATTTCACGCGGATCTCGTCTTTGAGAGTTTGTTTAATGGATTCCCTGTTAAGCTCAAGCACGTCGTACACACCCGAGCCCACGGTGCCGAATCCGAAAATGGCAATGTTGATCATAGCCTGTTCCTTTCTGATTTATAATGAATGGAGTATCAATTGGTGGAAAAACAAACGAATGAGAAAAAAACGAGTCGGGGTTTCATCCTTTTGGGGGTCGCCGTGGCGGGATATCTGGCCTTTCGCTATCTGGCCTTTGTGATCCTTCCCCTGGCCTTCGGTTGGATCCTGGGGTATTATCTGCAAAAGCCCATCGACTTTCTTTGGCGACGCCTTCATTTCCCCAAAAGTCTTGCCGCCGCCGTTCCCGTGGTGCTCACCGTGGCCGTTTTGGCAGGTTGCGTGGGCCTGGCGGGCGTGAAACTGTGGGAAGAAGCGGAGGGGGTGGGCAAGGGCCTGTCCCGCATGGTGCAGGAGGGAATGGCGCTTTTAGACAGCCTTCTGGCACGCATGGACGGTTTTCTCAATTATAACCAAGGCACCCTGCGGGAAAAGCTTCCCGAAGTGGCAATGAGCGTGGTGGAAAAGGCGGCCTCGGAGCTGCCTGCCATGGTGGCGGGATTGATCAGCGCCGTTCCTCAGATCGCCATCGGAACGGTGGTGTTCGTGCTCAGCGCCTACTATCTGAGTCGGGATTTCTACTCCGTGAACCGAAAGATCCTCGGCTGCTTCGGAAAGAAGACCTCCCGTTTCATCAGCGAGTTCAAAACCCAGTTTCTTCTCACCGCCGCAAACTACATGAAGGCCTACCTCTTTTTAATGCTTTTCAGCTTCACTCAGCTCTATTTCGGGCTGACGGTGCTGAGAGTTCCATACGCCTTCAGCGTGGCCTTTTTCATTGCGGTGGTTGATATTCTGCCGGTGTTGGGAATGGGCGTGGTGGTGATCCCCTGGGCGCTTTGGTGTGCCGTCACGGGGAACTATTCTCTGGCCGTAGGACTTCTCATTTTGTTTGCAATCATGAGCGTGATCCGTCAGCTCGCGGAGCCCAGGGTGGTGGGGGGCTTCATCGGCCTGCACCCTTTGCTTTCCCTTCTTTCGGTCTGTGTGGGACTGCGCTTGATGGGAGTTATGGGAATGCTTTTGTTTCCGATGCTGGTGATCATTCTCAAAAATCTGCGGCAAAGCGGCCATCTTGGGATCCTCAAGGAATAAGAGGGCGGCGAAACCACCTTTTTATTATAGCAAGACGGAGGGACTCTGTCAAGCATTCCTCGGCTTTCTTTGGCTTTTTCTTGAAAAATATGCAAAAAATCGAAGAAACCTCTTGATTTTTTTCTGAAGGTGTGTTATACTCTGCTGGTGAGATCATTATATGCAGGAAGAGGTGTTAGTTTTGAAGGAGAATATCCATCCCGAATACAAGGATACTGTCATCGTATGCGCGTGCGGAGCTGAATATAAAACAAAGTCCACGAAGGATAACATTCACGTTGATATTTGTTCCAAGTGCCATCCCTTCTTTACGGGTAAGCAGAAATTCGTTGACGCAGGCGGACGTGTTGACAAGTTCAACAAGAAGTTTGGTCGCTGACAGCGAAAAACAACGGTGCTTTGCGCGCACTTCGAGTGTGCGAAGATGAGCGGTACACTCACGGGTGTACCGCTTTTTCACTATTACGCTGAAAGGAGAAGGAGAATATGGGCTTGTCTGAAACCTCGGGTTCCTTTTTTCAATCGGAAGACCAAGAACGTCCCATTGCCGTTTTGGCAACGGTGGATACCGACGACGGAACGGATGTGGAAGCGTCCCTGAAGGAGCTGGAGCGCCTTGCCGACACCGCGGGTGCCCGGGTGGGCGCCGTTCTCGTTCAATCCCGTGCCCGCCCCGACGGAGCCACCTGCCTGGGAAAGGGAAAGCTGTGTGAGCTGAGCGAGCTTTGTGAGAAGCTGGGCGCCGAGCTTGTGATCTTCGATCTGGAGCTGAGCCCCGTGCAGATCAGAAACATTGAATCCGTCCTCAGCGATAACGTGCGGGTGATTGACCGCACCATGCTCATTCTTGACATTTTTGCCGCCAACGCCAAAACGGCGGAGGGAATGCTGCAGGTGGAGATCGCTGAACTGAAATATTCCATTCCCCGTCTCATCGGAGGAAGGAAAAATATGTCCCGCCTGGGCGGAGGCATCGGAACCCGTGGCCCCGGAGAATCCAAACTGGAGCTTGACAGGCGCCGCGCCAGAGAGCGCATCTCGGCCTTGGAGCGCCAGCTGCGAGAACTGGAGGCAAAGCGAGCCCTCCAGCGAAAGAGCAGAGAAAAATCGGGCATTCCCCGCATTGCCATTGCGGGCTACACCAATGCGGGCAAGTCCACCCTCTTAAATGCCCTCACCGGCGCTGGCATCCCCGCCCGGAACCGGCTCTTCGACACCCTGGACAACACCACCCGCACCCTGGAGATC
>JAZNGI010000095.1:0-2188 GCA_045576375.1 Eubacteriales bacterium | reverse complement strand
GGGATATTTTACACCAATCCCGCCCCTTTGTCAAGGGCTTTTCCTGTTTTTCTCCCTTCTTTTCTCAGCGGGCGTTGTTCCGCCTGCGGGGGAACGGGTCACGCCGCTCCGTCCATCCTCTCAAATCACTCCGTTAAACGCAAGGATCACCAAAATACAGGTAAGCAGCACCAAAGAAATCACCAGCGTAAGGGGCAAAATGTTTCTCTTTTTGCCTCCCGCAGACGGCTGCACCAGCTTCGCCTTACGCAAGGCAGTCACCACGGGGCGATACAGCAAAAAGGTCACGCTTGCATTTACTCCCGTTTTCAACAAGTTAAAGGGCAGCAGATAGGGAACGAGCATTTCCGCCACCTCTTCGCGATCCAGCCCCATATAGATCGGGGTGATCAGATAATTCCACAACAGCATCACCGCAACATTTCCCGCCAGGCCGCTTGCAAGCCCTACCACGGCACCCGTCACGTTGCGTATCTTTTTATAGATCGCCGATGCCACGGTGGCAAAGGCACAGGTGGAAAGCACGTTCATCACAAAACCGATGATCCCTGTTGTGCTGATGGTAACCATTTCCAGAAAGCTCACCGCCATGGATACTACAACGGTCATCATCGGACCGTAGATCAAGCCCCCCAAAGCAATCACGATATCCTTGGGATCGTATTCCAAAAACGGAACGTTTGGCACCAAGGGCACTCCCGGCAAACACGCAAGCACATAGCTGAGAGCGCAAAGCATAGCCGCAACGGCAATTTTCTTGATTCGCTCGTTCATTGTTTGTTCCTCCTCTTGGAAATTCAGGAAAAGGAAACTGACGGGGATCGCCCCTAAAAAAATCTCCCCCTGTAAAAACAGGGGGAGACCTTGATCAGCATCCATCTTCTCTCATCCGGACTGTACCGTCGGCACAGGAATCTCACCTGTTCGGCGCCAAGAGGCGGTCGCGGGCTTTACCGCCGGTATGGAATTTCACCATCCCCTGAAGATCTCTGTTATGATCGGATAAAATTAGGCAATAACGTCGATAACGACACCGGAACCAACGGTTCTGCCGCCTTCACGGATAGCGAAGCGCAGACCCTTCTCAATAGCGATGGGCTGGATCAGCTCAACGTTCATGTCAACGTTGTCTCCGGGGCTGCACATTTCAACACCCTCGGGAAGGTTGATCACGCCGGTAACGTCGGTAGTTCTGAAGTAGAACTGAGGACGATAGTTGGAGAAGAAGGGCTTATGACGTCCGCCTTCCTTCTCGGTAAGAACGTAAACCTGGCCAACGAACTTGGTGTGGGGGTTGATGGAACCGGGTTTTGCAAGAACCTGACCTCTCTCGATCTCGTTCTTCTGAATACCTCTGAGCAGACAGCCAACGTTGTCGCCGGCCTCAGCGTAGTCCAGAAGCTTTCTGAACATTTCGATACCGGTGATAACGGTCTTCTTTCTCTCGTCGGACAGACCAACGATTTCCACTTCGTCGCCCATTCTCAGCTGACCTCTCTCAACTCTACCGGTAGCAACGGTGCCACGGCCGGTGATGGAGAACACGTCCTCAACGGGCATCAGGAAGGGCAGATCAGCCTTTCTCTCGGGAGTGGGAACGTAGCTGTCAACGGCAGCCATGAGTTCCCAAATGCACTTGTACGCGGGAGCATCGGGATCGGTGTTGGTGCTCACAAGAGCGTCTCTTGCGGAACCGCGGATGATGGGAGTGTCATCGCCGGGGAAGTCGTGCTTGCTGAGCAGGTCACGGATCTCCATTTCCACCAGGTCGAGGAGCTCGTCATCGTCAACCATGTCGCACTTGTTCATGAACACAACGATGGAGGGAACGCCTACCTGACGGGCGAGCAGAACGTGCTCGTGAGTCTGCTGGAGAGGACCGTCGGTACCTGCAACAACCAGGATAGCACCGTCCATCTGAGCAGCACCGGTGATCATGTTCTTAACGTAGTCAGCGTGGCCGGGGCAGTCAACGTGAGCGTAGTGACGAGCGTCAGTCTCATACTCAACGTGACGGGTATTGATGGTGATACCTCTTTCTCTCTCCTCGGGAGCGTTGTCGATCTGGTCGTAAGCAAGGAACTCGATGTTGTTGTTCTTGAGTGCAAGGGTCTTAGTGATCGCTGCAGTCAGAGTGGTCTTACCGTGGTCAACGTGACCGATGGTACCGATATTAACGTGGGTTTTG
>JAZNGI010000094.1:0-2234 GCA_045576375.1 Eubacteriales bacterium | reverse complement strand
CCGTTTCGGACGGCGTGGGATTCGGTGGAGGTCTTTTTATTTTGCTGCGACGCGGTCGGGGTGCTTCCAAATCGAAAAAGAGAGGTAAAAAGACGTGAATTTCCTGCAACAACTGGGAAGCCTGTTCTCCAACGTGGCCGAGCTTGCGGACATTAAGCTGATCATCATGTGGATCATCGGCGGCGTGCTCATCTATCTCGCCATTAAGAAGGACATGGAACCCACCCTGCTTCTCCCCATGGGTTTCGGAGCTATTTTAATCAATCTTCCCGAATCCGGTGCCGCAGAGGTGATCGACCGTCTGTTTGAGATCGGAATCAACAACGGCGAATTGATGCCTTTGCTTTTGTTTATCGGCATCGGCGCTATGATCGACTTTGAGCCCGTGCTCACCAACCCCAAGCTGATGATCTTCGGTGCCGCCGCTCAGTTCGGCATCTTCTTCACTCTGGGAATGGCAAGCGTGCTGGGCTTTGAGATCAACGACGCCGCTTCCGTTGCCATCATCGGCGCGGCCGACGGCCCCACTTCCATTTACGTTGCTAACGTGTTAAACAGCCACTACACCGCAGCCATCATGGTTGCCGCTTATTCCTATATGGCGCTGGTGCCTGTGGTTCAGCCCCCCATCATTAAGATGTGCACCACCAAAAAGGAGCGCCGCATCCGCATGGAATATAAGGGCAAGAAGGTTTCCCGCCTCACCAAGATGCTGTTTCCCATCGTGGTAACGGTGGTGGTGGGCTTGGTAGCTCCCGACGCCGTGGCTCTCATTGGATTTTTGATGTTCGGCAACCTCATTCGGGAGTGCGGTGTGCTCAACTCTCTGAGCGAAACCGCCCAGAAGGTGCTGGCCAACCTCATCACCATTTTGCTGGGCATCACCATTGCCGCCAGAATGGGTGCCGAGGAGTTTTTGCGCCTTGAGACTCTGCTCATTATGGGCTTGGGTCTGTTGGCCTTCATCGTGGATACCTTCGGCGGCATTATGCTGGCAAAGCTGATGAACCTCTTCTCCAAGAAAAAGATCAATCCCATGATCGGTGCCGCAGGCATTTCCGCCTTCCCCATGTCCTCCCGTGTGGTGAACAAGCTGGGTCTGGAGGAAGACAATCAGAACTTTTTGCTCATGCACGCCGTGGGCGTGAACGTGTCCGGACAGATCGCCTCCGTTATCGCGGGCGGTATGATCCTGGCTCTGTTGACCTAAAAGGAGGAAGAAAATATGTTTGAATTTACTCCCTTGGGAATCTACGAGGCTCTGCCCATCATGGGCAAGGGAATGCTGGGCATTTTCGTGGTGACTTTGGTCATTATCGGCATTGTTTGGGCTCTCAATTTCTTCACTTCCCCCCGGGAAAAGAAATAAAAAAACCGTGGAGCTCCCCGTCCCGACGGCTTTTCGGGACGGGGTCTTTTTTTGCGTTTTTTCGCAGTTTTTCTCGTTTTCGTCGTTTTCACCAAAAACAAGATGTTGTTTTTGTCGTATTTTAAGTACACAATATCTTGTGTTTTCTATTGACGAAACACTATATCTGTGATATAATAACGAGGCCTCGGAAGAAAGAGGAGAAAGGATGGGAGCGCGTGAACGTTCAGGGCTATCAGAAAATGACCCTTTTGGATTATCCCGGGCGGGTGGCCGCCACGGTGTTCTGCGGCGGGTGCGATCTGCGCTGTCCCTTCTGTCACAATGCTTCCTTGGTGAAAACGCCCCGTCAGTCTCCCAATCGGGAGGGGGAGGTGCTCTCCTATTTGGAAAAAAGGAGAGGGCTTTTGGACGGCGTTTGCGTTACGGGGGGCGAGCCCCTGTTGCAGGCGGATCTTACCGACTTTCTTTCAAAGCTCAAGGCCATGGGGTATCTTGTGAAGCTGGACACCAACGGTTCTCAGCCGGAGAAGCTGCAAAAGATCCTGGAAAGCGGTTTGGTGGACAAGGTGGCCATGGACGTGAAGAGCGCGCCTCGGGGATACGCCGCCGCCACGGGAACGGCCGTGGATCCTGCGGTGTTTTTGCAAAGCATCGAGCTTATCAAAAAAAGCTCCGTGGAGCGGGAATTTCGCACCACGTTAGTCAAGGGCATTCACGATCCTTCTCTCATAGAAGAAGCCGCCGCCCTGGTGGGGGAGGAACCCTATTTTTTGCAGAACTTCAAGGATTCGGGGGATATTTTGGGAGGAAGCTTTGCTCCCTTTTCGCCCCAAGAGCTGGAGGAATTTTGCAAAGCGGCGAG
>JAZNGI010000093.1:0-7945 GCA_045576375.1 Eubacteriales bacterium | reverse complement strand
GCGGCTTCGGGATCCGCGTAGAAAAGCTTCGGGAAAAAATTCAGCAAAGGAGGACCCGCTTTGACCACTGAAAAACGCTTTCATGAGGTTTCCGCTTGGGAAGGCAATCCCAAATGGGAACAGGCCAACCAACGAGAGGTTTCTCTGTATCGCAGAAAAAACGAGGTGAGGAGCGAGTTTCTGCGGGACTATACCCGCATTTTGCATTGCTCCGCCTTTCGCCGTCTGAAGCATAAGACCCAGGTGTTCTTTTCTCCTCAGAACGATCATATCTGCACCCGCATTGAGCACGTGCTTCACGTGGAATCCATCAGCGTCACCATTGCCTGTGCCCTGGGGCTGAACGAGGAGCTCACCAAGGCCATCGCCATTTCCCACGATCTGGGGCACCCTCCCTTCGGCCACAAGGGGGAGCGGGCGCTGGACGCCTTGATGCAGCGGGACGTGGGCGAACGCTTCTGGCACGAGAAAAACGGCCTGTTCTTCGTGGATCGCATCGAGCTTTTGGAGGATGAGAACCGCAATAAAAAGAACCTGGATCTGACCTACGCCGTCCGTGACGGGATTATTTCCCATTGCGGCGAGAGCGACGATCACGGCGTGCGCCCCAGAGACGAGGCGGTGGATCTCTCCCTTTGTACCGCGCCCAACCAATACGCGCCCTTTACCTACGAGGCTTGCGTGGTGAAGCTGGCCGATAAGATCAGCTATCTGGGCAGAGACATTGAGGACGCCAGGATCCTGGGCGTTCTGAGTAAACGTCAGGTGGAGGAGCTGGAAGAGATTCTGCATCCCTATCTGGGGGCAAACTCCAACAACACCGTCATCATCAATCATCTCATCAACGATCTGTGCGAAAACTCCTCTCCCGAAGAGGGGATCCGCTTTTCCGACCGCACCAACGAGATGATCCGACTCATCAAGCAATTCAACAACGCCAACATTTATAACACCCCTCGGGTAAAGCGGGCAGATAAGTTTTTCGATCTGGTGCTCAGCGAGATTTACGAGGTCCTTGCTTCTTGCTACGACGGGGAGAACACCATGGAACAGCTGGGGAGGATGAAAAACGTTCATCCCTATCCTGCGGAGAAGTTTCTGGATTGGCTCATTCCTTACGGCAACCGTATGGGGACTCTTCACCACAAAAACATTCCCGTTTACGATCTTTGCGACCGCAAGGACTATTGCCGTGCCGTGATCCATTTCATTTCGGGAATGACGGATAAATACGCCATGGATACCTATAACAGCATTATCAGCTTTTAGAAAGAACGGTTATGAAGATCAGAAATTTCATTATGGGCGCCATCCTCACCAATTGCTATTTTCTCATTCCAGAGGATTGTGAGGACATCATCGTTATTGATCCGGGAATGGATGGGGAAGGGATCTATCATAAGCTTCTTGAGAAGGGCTGGAATCCCCGTTTTATCCTTTTGACCCACGGCCATTTCGATCACGCTATGGGAGCGGCGTTCCTGCGGGAGAAAACGGGTGCCCAGGTGGTGATCCATAGGGACGACAGGGAGCTTCTTTCGGATTCGGCCAAAAGCGGGGCGGATATGTATTTTGGCTCACCGGTGAATCATTATCCGGTGTGCAAGGCGGATATCCCCGTGGATGACGGGGATCGCATCACCTTGGGAGATATTGATCTTCGGGTGATCCACACGCCCGGCCACACCAACGGATCGGTATGCTTTGATTCGGGAGAGGTGCTCTTTTGCGGCGACACGGTGTTTCGCTCCGGCTTCGGAAGGACCGATCTCTACGGCGGCTGCAACGAGAGCCTTGCCGCCTCCCTCCAATGCCTTTGCAATCTGCCGGGCGATCGAAAGCTTTGCCCCGGCCACGGCAATTCCTCCCATCTCAGCGCGGAACGGAGGAATATGGAGTATTACATTCGGTGCTTCTCATAAAAAAATAACACGGCATAGTTTTCCTATGCTGTGTTTTCTCTTTTGATAAAAGAAGACTCGCTTTCTCTAAAAGAGAAGCGAGCCTTTTGGTTTTAATGCTTTCTGTGGGATCTTGCCCAATGAAGGATCGTGGCAACGAGAATGCTCAACAGCACGATCACCGCCAGGGAAAGCAACAGGATCACCGTCACGGGGTCATTGGTGAAGATGTTGCCGTCGGAAGAGGCCGTGTAGGGAGAGGGCTTGCGTGTAGTGGTGGGTACCACCGCTTCCACCGCCTTGGCGGGAATCAGATCCACGGTGGCCAGGCATTGGTCGTTGAAATAAACGCTCAGGGTGCCCGCTTTTTCCAGAGAAACGGGGGCCGTCAGAGATTCGGGAACGTCGGTTTTTAAGGTTAGCTGGGCGTTTTTGTAGCACAGCACCTTCACGTCCTCCTTGGCCACCAGACTAACCGTGTCTTGGCTTGCGCCGTTTACGGGGATCAGCTCGTATTCGGCCCCTTGGTTCACCGCCTGGGTCAGTTCAAAGTTGTTGAAGGCGTAATCATAAAGGGCTTTGGTGTCGTCGTAGGAGAGATTCCTGCTCTCGGTTCTTTGGTCGGGATCCAGGTTCGCGCCCATCACCACCAACAGATAGTTCACGGAATCTCGGGAGGCAGTGCTGGCCAGACAGCGCCCCGCCTGGGAGGTGTAGCCCGATTTCACGCCCGACATTCCGGGGTAGTAGGAGCTGCTTCCGGGGGAGAGCATGGAAATGGTGTAGTTGATGGTTCTTGCCCGGGAGTGCTGGGTCTCGGGAATGGTGTAGCTGAGAGAATGGATCATCTCTTGAAACAGATCGTGCTTCAAGGCTTCCTTCAGGATCACGGCAATGTCCGAGGCGGTGCTGTAGTGAAGCTGTGCCTCCAAACCGTGGGGATTGGCAAAACGAGTGTTCTCCAAGCCCAGCTCCTGGCACTTGCCGTTCATCATGTCCACAAAATTCGCCACGTTGCCCTTGCCGAAATGCCAGGCCAAAAGCTCGGCGGCATCGCAGGCGCTGGGAAGCATAATGGCGTAGAGCAGATCCTTCACCGTGAGCGTTTCGCCCGTTTTCAGAGCAATGTTCACGCCGCCTTCCGCCACGATCTCGGCAAAAAGCGCATCCGTGGGCACCGTCACCGTTTCCTCGGCGGGATTTGCGCATTGTTCCAGCACGATCAGTGCCGTCATGATCTTTGTTAAAGAGGCGGGAGAACGGCGCACGTCGGCCGCCTTTTTATACACCACGTCTCCCGTGTCGGTGCATTGCATCAGCACGCTTTGGGCGTAGGTGTCGATCTCCTTGTCAAAGCTGATCTCGGCGTAGCAGGGGAATGCCGCCAGGCAGATCAGCGTTGCTATGATGAGAACCGTGGAGAGAAGCCGTTTGCCTCTCAGTAGCTTCGTTTGAGCATCATGTCTGCCCATGCTCGGATCAACTCCTTGTATTCATTTTCGGGAATTTCTTCCATCGCCTTTTGGGCGCGGCCAATGGCTTGGGCCGCAAGCCTTTCGGCATAGCTTACTCCGCCGCTTTCCACTAAAACCTTTTTGGCATCTTCCAGTTCTTTTTCAGTTGCCCCGCGGTTTCCCATGGCCCGATCCAAAATCGCTTTCTGGGCGGGGGTGGCGTGTGCCTCGGCGTATTGCTTGATCAGCGTGTTCTTTCCTTCCCGAATGTCGCTCCCCACAGGCTTGCCCAGGGTCTTTTCGTCGGAGAGAATGCCCAGCACGTCGTCCTGCAACTGGAAAGCCAGGCCGCAATCAAAGCTGAAACGGGCGGCAGCCGTCACTCGGGGGTCCTTTTCGTCGGCGGTGTTCAGTCCGATCATCGCACCCGCCTGAGAACAAAAGGCAAAGAGCGCCCCCGTTTTCCCCAGGATCATCTCCACCGCATCCTCCTCGCTCACGGGAAGGGGGAGCAGACCGAAGCGGGTGTCCAAAGCTTCCCCGCAGATCAGCCGATCCACCGTTTCCCCGTCCATCAGTTGAATGAGCTTCAGCGCAATGGCGGGATCCACGCCGTATTGGGGGAGAAGGGTAAGGGCACGGGTGCTCATGGCGTGGAGAGCATCCCCTGCCAGAATGGCGGCGTCAGTCCCGTACTCCGCGGCGTTTTTCTCAGAAGCAACAGAGCCAAAGGCATCGGCAATATAGGCGTGAACCGAGGGGCCTCCTCTTCGGGTGAGGTCACAATCGATAATATCGTCGTGGATCAGCGTCCAGTTGTGAAACAGCTCGGAGGCGCAGGCGGCGGGGAGGGACGCAGTTTCCTTTTCCTTGCCGCCGTAGGCTCCCGCAAACAGGCGCACCAAAGCGGGACGTAAGCGTTTTCCGCCCCGTCGAAAGTACAAAAGAGCCCCGTCGGCGATCTCCTTGGGTTTGAGAAAGGGAGTGGGAAGCTCCCCGGCAAAAGCCTCGACCAGCCTTCCGGTCGATTGGAGATATTCCTTGAGGTTAGCCATCAGCGCTCGGTAAGAAAGTCAATGAAATCGCAGATCATTTTTCTCTGTCCCATGGAAAGAGAAAGAAACTTTTCATAGAAAAGCTCGCCCTGCTTAATGCTGGTGGAGCTCACGGGGAGCTTCTTTTCGTTGGTTTCAAAGGTCATTCCCGCGCAAAACAGCAGGTCCTCCGTGCTCACGTCGTTGTCTGCGTTCTGGGCGATCTTTTTGATCAGTTTCAGACGGGGCGGATTCTCCTGTTGCTGACCTGCCAGCTTTCTCATTTGAACGTAACTGATATCGCAATCTATGGAAAATTGACGCCAGCTTCTTTGCCCCTTGGCTTGTTCAAGAAGAATGGCGAACAGTTTTTTATTAAAAGCCATTGTAACGGTTCCTTTCCTGAATATTACCTCTATTATAATACAAAAGCGCCGTGAAGTCAAACGAAAAAACACATTTTTTTAAAAAACAAGAGGTGTTTTGCTCTTTGGCCCGTTTTGGATCACTGCGGCGGATTCTTGCTGAAGATTTTTCGGCCGCTCCTTTGAAGCAAGGGGAGGGGCCAGCGCCTCGAAGGGGGAGCGTCATTCGGAAGGAAAAAGAAGGCCTTTTGTGAAAACAGAATCGAAAAAGAAATAAACTTTTCTTTTATATATTTTTATTAAAATTATATACTAAGCTTAAAAACCATTGGTGTAAGCCGATATTTTTTAAAAACAATAAACTGATTCATTTATTTTGTCTAATATAAACAAAGCAGAGGGCAAATATTTGGGGAATTAACACCTTTTCAAGCCCCGCTTTTTCTGTTATCATATATCAAGTGAAATGCGGCATCTTGCTGTGCCGTGAATCTAAAGGAGGAAAAACAAATATGGCAAGTGTTTCTCTTAAACACATTTTCAAGAAATACCCCGGCGGCGTAACTGCCGTTAGTGATTTCTGCCTTGAGATCAAGGACAAGGAATTTATCATCCTCGTCGGACCTTCCGGTTGCGGTAAGTCCACCACCCTTCGTATGATCGCAGGTCTTGAGGAAATCAGTGAGGGCGAGCTCTTCATCGGTGACAGGCTGGTGAACGACGTTGCACCCAAAGACAGAGATATCGCAATGGTGTTCCAGAACTACGCTCTGTATCCTCACATGACCGTGTTCGACAACATGGCATTCGGCTTGAAGCTGAGAAAGACTCCCAAGGAGCAGATCAAGCGCCGTGTTGAGGAAGCTGCAAGAATCCTCGATATCACCCACCTTCTCGACAGAAGACCCAAGGCTTTGTCCGGTGGTCAGAGACAGCGTGTTGCTTTGGGTCGTGCAATCGTTCGTGAGCCCAAGGTATTCCTCCTTGACGAGCCTCTCTCCAACTTGGATGCAAAGCTCCGTGCCCAGATGAGAACCGAGCTCACCAAGCTTCATAAGAGATTGGAAACCACCTTCATCTACGTTACTCACGACCAGGTCGAGGCTATGACCATGGCGTCCAGAATCGTTGTTATGAAGGACGGTATCATCCAGCAGGTAGATACTCCTCAGAACCTCTACGACACTCCCGTGAATATGTTCGTTGCAGGCTTCATCGGCACTCCTCAGATGAACTTCATCAACGGTAAGCTGGTGAAGAAGGGCGACGATGTGTTCTTCTCCTTTGGCGAGAACTCCTTCAAGCTTCCCAAAGAGAAGTATGCCGACACCAAGCTCCTTGACTATGTGGACAAGGAAGTCATTGCAGGTCTGCGTCCCGAGAGCATCCACGACGAGCCCATGTATCTCAGCCAGTATTCCGACTGGATCATCGAAGCTAACATCGACGTGACCGAGTTGATGGGCGCTGAGATCTATCTCTACTTCGTTTGCGCCGAGCAGAACTTCACCGCGAGAGTTTCTTCTCGCTCCAAGGCGAAGTCCGGCGATTCCATCAGCGTCGCTCTTGACGTAAACAAGATGCACATCTTTGATAAGGACACCGAAATCTGCATCTGCCACTAAGAACATAACAAAAGTGACCGCCGTTGGCGGTCACTTTTTTCTTTTTGTCAGCGTTTCACCGAAGAGGAATAGAAATAAAAGCGAAGGAGAGTATAAACTCCGATGCACAGCGCCAACAGTCCCGAGGCGTCGGGAATAGGGGGGAAGGCGAGGGAGAGAGCGTGGGCAAGGGTGAAACAGATCCCTCCCCAGAGAAGCCCCGAAACGGCAAACACCGCAGGGGCAAAGAGCTTGGGGCGCTGTGTGCGGGCGAAGGGCTCTCCCTTTGAACCTTTCAGGCAGGCGTGCTCTGTGATTTCCCGCAGCCGCTCTTGGCTGAATTCCTCCCGCTTCACGGCGTACACTTCAAAACAGCGAAATCCCTTTCCCGCCACGGCGCACTCTGTGGGGCGGGAGATCTCTTTTCGGTCGGTGGTGCCGCAAAGAAGAAGCAGGTTTTCATCACAGGGAAGGATGTTCACCAAACAGCGCAGATTCTTTCGGATCAGAGAGTGGGTCTTCAGCCCCAGGCTCACCCGCAGGTTTTTCACCCCGAAACGAAGCTCAAAGCTTTCCGGAGTTCCGGCGGCCTCCAAAAGATTTTGAGGCACTTGCTCTTCCGTGGTCAACCGTGTCTGCAGGCGCTCCAAGGCTGCCAGCGCTTCTTCGTTTTCCTCCAATGGCAGGCGCAAGATCCCCAGCTCCAAAAGAAGTGCGCAGGTCGCGGGGGCTTTCTTTGCCGTTTCAAAAAGGGTAAGGTCGCACAAAGGAAGAAATCTCTTTTCCTCTTTGGTCAAATAGGAAGAAAGCGTCTCGCTCTTGGCTTTCAGTGCGCCCAAAAGATGGCCAAAACTGTCCCTCACGTAGTGGTAAGGAGCAAAGGCGGGAAGGTTGCGGGCGTAATTTTTCAGCCATAACCTTCCCTGCGCTCGGGAAAAGCGGATTTGAGTTTTTCCCGCTTGGCTTTCATAGCGCAGGCAAGTCTCTTCTAAGAAAACGTTGTTCCATATTTCATTGGTTTTTGCTTCTCCCCGGGCGTCTTGCAGCACCAGATCCATGCGAAAGGCGGCTTCTTCGGCGCATAAAATGCAAAGATCGGTTCCTTCTTGAGAAAGAGAAACGGGAGAAAGCCCTTCTTTCTTTTTTAAGGCGGCAAGGGCAAGATCCGGGGAATCCATCACCGTGAAATTCATTCCTTCCTCCTGCTTTTTTGTCATTCTTTTGTTCCATCATATCACAAAGAAAACATTTTTTCAATGAAAAAGCAAGAAAATGAATAATTCCCGTGTTGGGGAGAAAAATAGAGGTGTAAATCAAAAAGCAAAGGAATGAAGTTTCAATGAAAGCGAACGTCTCCAAAAACAACAACGGCAGGGGCTTATACATAGCCCTGGCTATTTGTATCCTCGCAATCATCGGCATCGGTGTGTATTCGGCTGTGATGAACGTGTTCAACGCTCCCGAATATAATTCCCCCGTGCCCAATTCCACGGTTTCTTCTCAGAAGCCTCCCGCCACCACCAAAACTACTGCGCTGATCCCCCCTAAAACCGACACGCCCCAAAGACCGATCGGAGCCATGTCGTT
>JAZNGI010000092.1:0-3308 GCA_045576375.1 Eubacteriales bacterium | reverse complement strand
AACTCTTACATTAGCGCCAACTTGGGAAATTGTAAGTGGTGAAGAAGTTATTAAAATTGTTGATTCAAATAGCCAAGGTGCTACAGTAGAAGCTTTAGCTGTTGGTGAAGCGGTAATTAAAGTAACTTGTGGTAATAAGGTATACCGCACCTTTTCGCCGCCCGAGAGAACGTTCACAGGCTTGAACACGCTTTCATTGGAGAAAAGCATTCTGCCTAAGAACCCGCGGAGATAGGTTTCCGTTTGATCCTGAGAATACTGACGCATCCAATCGATAATGCTTTCTTTGTGACCTTCGAAAAAGGAGGTGTTATCGTGGGGGAAATAGCTTTTGGAGATGGAAACACCAAACTTAAAGCTGCCCGAGGTGGGAGCAAGGTCTTCATTGAGAATGGAAAACAATGCGGTGATGGCCATTTCGTCGCCCACCAGGGCGATCTTTTCTCCTTTTCTCACGGTGAAGGAAAGGTTTTCAAAGAGGGTGCCGTTTTCATTGGCGTAGGAAAGATCCTTGATCTCCAGAATATCCTTCCCCGCTTCCCTGTCCATGGAAAAGCCGATGAAGGGGTAGCGGCGGCTGGAGGCGGGAAGTTCCTCCACGGTGAGCTTATCCAACAGCTTTCTTCGGCTGGTTGCCTGGCGGGATTTGGATTTATTGGCGGAGAAACGGGAAATGAATGCCTGGAGTTCTGCAATCTTTTCCTCGTTCTTTTTATTCTGCTGTTTGATCATCCGCTGGATCAACTGGCTGGACTCATACCAAAACTCGTAGTTACCCACGTACATTTTAATGCCCGTAAAGTCGATATCCACGATGTTGGTGCACACGTTATTGAGAAAATGACGGTCGTGGCTGACCACCAGGACGGTGCCGAAATAGTCGCTGAGAAAATCCTCCAGCCAGGCGGTGGCTTCCAGATCCAAACCGTTGGTGGGCTCGTCCAGCAGGATGATATCGGGATTGCCGAACAACGCCTGGGCAAGCAAGACCATTACCTTTTCCTTCTCATTGAGAGCGGACATGGGGCCGTAGAGAATATCTTCACTCATTCCCAAGCCCTGGATCAGGCGGGACACGTCGCTTTCCGCTTCCCAGCCGTTGAGCTCTGCAAATTCCGCTTCCAGCTCCGAGGCTCTCAAGCCGTCCTCGTCGGTGAAATCTTCCTTGGCGTAGAGGGCGTCCTTTTCCTTCATAATGTCGTAGAGCTTTTGGTTGCCCTGAATGACGGTGTCAAGCACCGTGAATTCATCGAAAGCAAAGTGATCCTGGCGCAACACGCTCATTCGGGTCTGAGCGGGAATATCAATGGTGCCGGTGAAAGGCTCCAACTCGCCGCACAGTAATTTCAGAAAGGTACTTTTCCCCGCACCGTTGGCGCCGATGACACCGTAGCAATTACCGGGGGTGAATTTCAGATCCACGTTTTTGAAAAGGGTCTGTCCGCCAAAATGGAAGGACAGATCGTTGATTGTGATCATAATAAACTCTCCTGTTAGATTACATTGACAATTTATTATAACGGAAAAGGGATAAAAAGGCAAGACTCTTTTAAAAAAAGCAAGGAAATTCTTGACAAAGACAAAAAGAAGTGATACAATGATCCCACTGCCACCGGGTAGAAAGATGCCGATCGCATCCGAAATGTGTCGTTAGGTCTCAGAAGACACATTGTCGGGTGTTTTTATTTTTAGGGAGGAGTTATGAAAGCACCGAAGCTGTTTTGCGATTTCAGCCGCTTGGAATGGTTGCTTTGGCTGGGAGGCATGGGAGGGATCCTTTTTTCGTTTTGGCTGTCCCCCGCCAAGGATCTTCTCAGCACTGCGGGCTCTCTCATCGGAGTAACGGCGCTGATCTTCCTTGCCAAGGGGCGCGTTGCGGGGCACGTGCTGGGGTTCATCTTTTCTCTGTTTTACGCCGCCGTTTCCTTTTTTCATTCCTACTACGGGGAAATGATCACCTATCTTGGAATGGGCGCACCCATTGCGCTGATGAGCGCATTGGAATGGGCAAAGAATCCTTATCAAAACACGGCAACGGTGAAGATCCGCCCGGTAACCAAAAAGCAAGTGGCGCTGATATTTCTCCTTTGCCTGCCCGTCACGGGGATTTTGGGAGTGCTTCTTGACCTTTTGGGCACGGAGAATCTTGTGGTTTCCACCATCTCTGTGATCACCAGTTTTTTTGCCGACGCTCTTTGCCTTTTGCGCTCCCCCTATTACGCCCTGGCCTACGCTGTCAACGACGTGGTGCTGATCGTTTTGTGGGGAGTTGAGCTGGCAAGGGACTCTTCCTGCCTTCCCACGCTGATCTGCTTTGTGATCTTCCTCATCAACGATCTTTACGGATTTTATAATTGGAAACGAATGATGAAGCAACAAAAAAGCAATAAACAGGCGTGACGGTGTGAAGGATCGAAAATATAAAAAAGAAGATGCGGCAGCATCTTCTTTTTTCGTTGTTTTTTCTTAAGGCTTCATTCAAATTGGGAATGATAGAGGGTGCTGTAGAAGCCTTTTTGCGCCAGCAGTTGTTCGTGGGTGCCCTGCTCGAAAATGGCCCCGTCCTTGACAACAAGGATAAGATCGGCGTTTTTCACCGTGGAAAGACGGTGGGCAATGACAAAGCAGGTTCTGCCCTTCATCAGCTCGCCCATGGCTTCCTGAATGCGGATCTCCGTGCGGGAATCCACGTTGGAGGTGGCCTCATCCAGGATGAGCATTTTGGAATCCGAAAGCATGGCACGGGCAATGGTGATGAGCTGTTTTTGCCCTTTGGAGATGTTCACGCCGTCATCGGAAAGAAGCGTGTCGTAGCCGTCGGGAAGATGCTCGATGAAGTTGTGGATCCTTGCTGCCTTGGCGGCGTTTTCCACTTGCTCCCGAGTGGCGTTTTCATTCCCGTAGGCAATGTTTTCAAAGACCGTTCCGTAGAAGAGCCAGGTGTCCTGCAACACCATGGTGTAGGCTTTTCTCAGAGAGTCCCGCCGAATCTTATAAATATCGGTGCCGTCCAGGAGAATGGCGCCCTCTGATACGTCATAAAAGCGCATCAAGAGATTGATGACGGTGGTCTTTCCCGCTCCCGTTGGACCCACGATGGCAATGGTCTGCCCCGGCCGAACAGACAGACTCACATCCTGCAAGACGGTTTTCTCCTCGGTGTAACCGAAGGTGACGTGATCCAGGAGCACCTCGCCCTTCACCTCTTGCATTGCCACGGCGTCGGCATCGTCGGCCGTTTCGCTTTCCTCATCCATCACGCGGAACACGCGGTAGGCCGCGGCAAAGGCGGATTGAAATTCGTGAAG
>JAZNGI010000091.1:0-14384 GCA_045576375.1 Eubacteriales bacterium | reverse complement strand
TATTCTTATTCGTTTCCTTCTTCGGCGGCGTCATCTTCAAAGCTGAAGTTAATATCTTCCTCTTCTCCGTCGCCATACAGCTCGTTGCACTGGCAATCTTCCTCTTCGCAGTCACAGGAATCCAGGTCGAAGAGTTTGCTTTCGGAAAGCTTCTTGCACTCGTCGTAAAGCATCCACGCGCCTGCCAGTCCGCCCACGGCGCTGAGGGCAAAGAAGGTGCCCGAAAGACCTTTCTTCTTTTTTCCGTAAACCAGGGCCATGATCAGGCAGGTGAAGGATTGTGCCAACAGGCAAACTCCTGCAATGAATTTCGATTCTTTCATCATTTTTCCGTTCTCCTTTTCAATGTGTATTTTTTATTTGGATTATTTCGCGCCGTCCGCAAGATAAACCAAATAGGAATTCATAAATTCGTCCAAATTGCCGTTCATCACTTTGTTAATGTCGCCGTCCTCGCAGTTGGTTCTGTGATCCTTCACGAGGGTGTAGGGCATAAACACATAGGAACGGATCTGGGCGCCCCATTCAATGTTGGTCTTGATGCCCTTAATGTCGTCGATCTTCTCCAACTGCTCCCGCTCCTTGATCTCCAGAAGCTTGGATTTGAGCATCTTCATTGCCGTTTCACGGTTCTGAAGCTGGCTTCGTTCCGTTTGGCAGCCCACGATGATTCCCGTGGGAATGTGAGTGATGCGGATGGCGGAGTCGGTCTTATTCACGTGCTGACCTCCCGCACCGCTGGCTCTGTGGGCTTCGATCTTCAGATCCTCGTCCTTAATTTCAATGGTGATCCGATCGTCAAATTCGGGCATCACCTCCACCGAGGCAAAGGAGGTGTGTCTGCGTCCGGAGGAATCGAAGGGGGAGACTCTCACCAGGCGGTGAACGCCGTTTTCTCCCTTAAGGTATCCGTAAGCAAATTTCCCCTCCACGGAGAAGGAAACGCTTTTCAAGCCCGCTTCGTCTCCGTCCAGATAATCCAGCACCTTCACCTTGTATCCGTGGCTTTCACCGTACATGCAATACATTCGGTAAAGCATCTGGGCCCAGTCCTGAGCTTCCGTTCCGCGGGCAGCGGGGTGAATGGAGATAATGGCGTTATTTTGATCGTATTCTCCCGTGAAGAGAAGGGAGATCCGTTGCTCCTGATATAAGGTCTCGATGCGGGAAACGTCGGAAAGCACGTCCTCTGTGGCGGATTCATCGTCGGCTTCAATGGCCATGTCAATCAATTCCAGCGTGCCTTCGTAAAGCTGCTCCAGCTCCTCAAAGCCGTCCACCTTGTATTTTCTTTCGTTTAATTGCCCCAGGATCTCCTGAGATTTCTGGGGATCGTTCCAAAAATCCGCTTCCTGAGTGATGGCTTCCAGCTCAGCCGCTTCGCTCTTCAGCTTGTCTATGTTGAGCGCCGCCTTCAGCTCGCTGATCTGGGACGCCATGTCCTTGAGCTTTTGGCGCGCCTGCTCCAACTGTATAATCAAATTAAATTCCTCCGAAAGTTTATTCAATATGATTATAGCATAGATTTCCTGTTTTGTAAATACCGAGGGATAATAAAAATTATATGCCACAGAGCATTTTTGGTGTTAAATATCCGGCTTGCCCGAGAAAACAAGAGAAAAGCAAAGGGCAAAAAGAAGGGCCGCCGTAATTCCCGCCGCCGCTCCCGACAGACCGCCCGTAAGGATCCCGATGGCTCCGTGGCTGTCAATGGCCTGCTTGACTCCTTTCACCAAACAATGGCCGAATCCCGTTAAGGGCACCGTGGCTCCGCATTGGGCAAATTTCTCCAGCGGCTCGTAAAGCCCCACGCCCGACAGCGCCGCGCCGCTCACCACGTATCCTGTCAAAATTCTGGCGGGGGTGAGATTGGTCTTGTCAATGAGGATCTGAGCAATGGCGCAAAACAGTCCTCCCACAAGAAAGACCCGAAGATAAATCAAGTTTTTTCCTCCTTTGTAAATCGAACCAAATGGGCAATGGAGGGAATGGCAAGATTCTGCATCAGAGTTAAGGGGCTCATGAGAGCTCCCGTGCCGATGAGGAGCATATCCTTGATGTTTCCCGCCTTCATTTCGCGAAAGAAATGCCCTCCGTGAACGATGGCCGAGCATCCGCAGCCGGAGCCGCCGCAATGCACGTCCTGTCTGTCTCTGTCGTAGATCAGCAAGCCGCAGTCGGTGAAATTGTCTCCCATAGGGTATCCCGAACCTTTTAAGATCTCCTTGGTGAGCAGGTGCCCCTCGCTTCCCAGATCTCCCGTGGCGATCAGATCAAAGTCCGAGGGGGAGGTTCCCGACAGAGAAAAGTAGCGGATCAGCGTGTCTGCGGCGGCAGGGGCCATGGCCGCTCCCATGTTGGACACGTCGGTGATCCCTCCGTCCTGGATGATCCCCGCCAAGCCCTGGGTGAGAAGAATATCGCTTCGCCGTTCCTTTTCTAATAAGGCCGCACAGCATCCCGTAACCGTGCACTGGGCGGTGGGGGAACGCTGGCTTCCGTATTCCAAAGGCGTTCGAAACTGCCGCTCTGCGGTGGAAAAATGGCTGGAGGCCATAAACACGCTGTTATCGCACACGCCCGCTTCCATGGCGATCCCCGAAAGCAAAGCTCCTTGGGCGAAAGTGGAGCAAGCACCGTAGAGCCCAAGATAGGGCACGTCCAGATGCTGGATCCCAAAGGAAGATGCGGTGCATTGATTCATCAGATCCCCGCCGAAGGCCAGGTGGATCTCTTCGGGATTTTTTGAGGCTTTTTTCATGAGAACGTCAAAAGCCGCGTTCACCATCTTGCTCTCCGCTTGCTCCCAGGTGAGCTCCTCGGCCTTGATATCGTCAAAGGTCAGATCAAAGCATTCCCCCAGAGGCCCCTCTTTTTCCAATCTTCCCGCCACGGTGGCGCATTCGGTCAAATAGATTTTTTCCTTGGGTTGAAATAATTTGTTTTTCACGCGTCCGTTCCTCTGTTTTTGAATTCTCTTCTATTCTGTGTAGAAATTCCTAAACTATGCACGCGTGTTTTGTGCCGCCCGTTTCCTTGACTTTTTTTGCTCCCTGTGGTAAAATGATCTCAGAAGCAATGAAAGGTGGTTTTTTCATGGGAAGAATGCTCGGCGCTTTTGACGATTCGGACAGCATTGACCGTCTCGATTTAAATAAATGCCCCGACTGCGCCTGCTTTTTTGCTCAGGACGAATGTCCCTTGTGCGGCAAGGTCTGCCCCGAAGACATGCGTGCGGGAACGCGAAAACCCGAAAAGAAAAAGAAAAACAACGGGTATTATTCCGGAAAAGTCACCTTTGTGGAATGGAATCATAGCTGCTGGTTTATTCTCATCACGCTGTTTATATTCCCCTTCGTTTCCGTCATTCTCGCCTCCACCGCTCCCTATAAAAAGCCCTTCAAGCCCATTCTCATCGCCGTCACCGTTATCATGACCGTTCTTACCTACACGGGTCTTGGCAGCTTCGTGTATTATTCCTTGTCGGACTTGACCGATCCGCAGCCCGTGAACACCGAGCTTTCCCGAGAGGAATATGAAACGGAGTGTGTTCTTACCGACGGGGAAGCGTTCTACCGCAACAGCGATACCTACAAGGGAGATTACGTTTGCGTGGAACTGAAAGTGACAAAGATCATTGCGGGCTATCCCTTCACTGATTCCGCCGAGCACGGGTATTCCACCTTGTACGTTTGTCAAAAGCCCGACGCATCGGCTTTCACCGTTCTCGTTCAGAATTGCCTCATCGGCACTCAGCCCAATCTTGCCGTGGGAGACACGGTAACCTTTTACGGGCAAGGCGCAGGAACTCTCACCGTGTACGATGAAACGGATCCTCAATACACCACTTACAGTATGCCCGCCTTATACGCGGCCTATCTTACCATTGAAACCGATTGACTTTTTCTTTGTGAAGAGGTTCCCATAAACCAACAAAAGAAAGAGGCAGAGCCAAAAGCTACTTCAATAGCTTTTGGCTCTGCCCTTTTTTGTCTTATTTTAGCCACGGTGTTGTTTCAAGATCACAGCGGCTTTTTGCACGTTCTTTGGTATTCCCTTGGCGGCATCCCGCACCTTGCCTTAAACACAGCAAGAAAATTTGAAAGAGAACCGAATCCTGATTCAAAGCAAGCATCTGATACACAAAGACCGCTTGCTAAAAGTGCTTTTGCGTAATTGATACGCAGGGAGGTCAGCCTCTCAATATAGGTTTCACCCGTAAATTTTCGGAACAGCTCACTAAAATATGTTGGATTATACCCGGAGATAGCAGAAAGACGCTGTAGCGTTACTTTCTCTCTGAAATGCAATTCTATATATGCCACCGCTTTTTTTATGCCGGTCAAATGTGCCTGATTGGAAATGGAATCGTATCGCTTTGTATCCTGCAGCACAAAGCGGCTGAATATATAGTCCAGAAGCTGATTCATACACGGAGCATCCGACTCACATTCATGGCGCAATAATTCAGCCGCCATAACCAGTCGCTCATAATCATCTTTGTCAAACCGACGTATTTTCGCAAAATCCGTTGTGTACAAAAACGTCCGCATGTTTTCAGACAACCACATTTCATCAAAAGAAATGTTAATCAGTTCTACAGGGGATAACGCTTCGATTTCATGGAAATCTACCGGCGTCAAAAGATAGGCGTCTCCTTTGCTGATGGGATACGCAGTGCCGTTATAAATGTATTGCCCTGTGCCGCTAACGATAATTTCAACCTCAAAGTAATTATGCCAATGCTGTGGGTAGTCCAAAGAAATATGCCTTTCAACAGCGATGTGTCGATTGCCGATCTTGTCCCCCGCCATTAAGCGGGGGATTTTTTTATATTCACGCATAGCCATCACCCCTTTATATTATAAACTGTTTTTTCGTATTTTTCAATAGAATCAGAAAAAACCGTTTATTTTTGTGGGATTATCTGTTGTGACGTTTCCCCCGATTCTATATAGTGTACTTGAAAGGGGAGATATTACAGGATGGAAACAATTTCGTTAAACGGCATTTGGCAATTACGGGGCAGACGGCAAGAAGGCAAACCTGCTGATGAATTATTTCTGAAAGCAACCGTTCCCGGTTGTGTACAGTTGGATCTTTCAAGAGAGGGCTATTTACCTTCGGATCTATTCATGGGAGAAAATATTCTTCTGGCACAAGCTTACGAAGAGTATGAATGGTGGTATTCCCGCTCTTTTTCTGCGCCCGAAACGAGAGAAAATGCCTATTTGGTCTTTGAGGGCGTTGATTGCGTTGCAGAGTATTATTTAAACGGTGTCTTGCTTGGCGAAAGCCAAAATATGATGATTTCCCATGAATTTGCGGTGGAGGATTTGCTTTGCGACGGCGAAAACACCGTAACGGTGCATATTCAATCTCCTGTTATTGATGCCCATAAGAAAAACTACACCGTGGCTTCTATGATGTCGTGGGGAGGTGCGCCCCTGGAAACAGGCACGCGCCGTGCTCCGCATACCTACGGCTGGGACATTATGCCTCGGGCTGTGACCTCCGGCCTTTGGAGAGGGGTTAAATTGGAAATTCGTGACAAACTGCGGTTTTCTCAGTTGTTTTTCAAAACCTCAACACAAGACTGTATGCTGTTGTATGAAATCGAGTCCAAGTGGGCCGACTTTAAAGACGTTGAGATCGAGGCTGTGGGCGGCTGTGGCGACAGCAGGTTTTATGTCAGAAAAAAACTTGAGACCGGCAAAGCGGGAAGATTCATAATCCCCATTGAAGAGCCAAGGAGTTGGTGGCCTTACGGATACGGACAAGCCAACATATACGATGCCGTAGTGCGCCTTTACAGTTGCGGTGAGCTTGTTCATGAAGAAACAGCCTCTTTCGGATTAAGAACGGTGGAGCTTGATCGCACGGATACTACCGACGGACATAACGGAAGATTTCGTTTTCTTATTAACGGTGTCGAGATCATGTGTAAGGGAAGCAACTGGGTGCCGTTGGATGCTTTTCACTGTCGGGATGTTGAGCGTTACGATCAGGCCCTGGCGCTTGTGAAAGATATCGGTTGCAACATTCTGCGCTGTTGGGGCGGAAACGTTTACGAAGACCATAAATTCTATGATTTCTGTGACCGTAACGGTATTATGATCTGGCAGGATTTTTCCATGGCCTGCCACGTTTATCCCGAAACCGATGAATTTTTAAAACTTCTGGAAGAAGAAGCCGTTTGGGTGGTAAGAGAGTTTAGAAATCACCCTTCCGTTATTCTCTGGGCAGGCGATAACGAGATAGATTTGGTTTATGCCCGGTTTACCAATCCCTCAAATAACCGTATTACCCGAGAGCTGCTGCCCCGCGTCATTGCCCAAAACGATATCGGGCGGCCGTATTTGGCAAGTTCGCCATATATCTCGGATCTATGCTTGAAAAATAAGACGGCTTTATTTCCTTCGGAAGATCATGTTTGGGGCCCCAGGGATTATTATAAAAGTTCCTTTTACAAGGAAAACCGAGCGCACTTTATCAGTGAAGCCGGCTATCACGGCTGTCCCTGTCTTGAATCGATCCAAAAATTCATTACTCCGGAAAAGATATGGCCTTATCAGAACAACAGCCAGTGGATCCTCCATTCCAGCGACCAAAAGGGGAACGATGCACGGGTCATGCTGATGGAACAGCAGGTTCGACAGCTCTTCGGCACTGTTCCCGCAGACCCCGAGAATTATATTCTCGCATCCCAAATTTCTCAAGCGGAAGCCAAGAAATTCTTTATCGAAAGAATGCGAGTGGGACGCCCCCAAAAAACAGGCATTATCTGGTGGAATTTGCTGGACGGCTGGCCTCAGATGTCAGATGCGGTAGTTGATTACTATTTTACGAAGAAGCTGGCTTACGAGTATATCAAGCGTTCTCAAGCGCCCTTCTGCATCGTCGCAGACGAGATATCCAACTGGAAAACAAAAATTTTTGCCTGTAACGACACCATGCAAGCAAAAACAGGCCACGTCACCGTGGTGGATGCCCAAACCCAAGAGGTCCTTCTGGATAAAGACTTTATGGCTGACGCAAACGCGTCCGGATGCATCGGAGAAATACCTTTGTATTTTTCCGACCGTAAGGTTTTGCTGATCCGTTGGGTGGCCGACGGAGAGGCGGGCTTTAACCACTATCTTTGCGGGTATCCGCCGATCGATCTTGCTTGGTACAAAAATATTCTGGAGGAGCACATTTTATAAGATGTATATTCTTGGTTTTGACATAGGAGGAACAAAGTGCGCTGTTATAACCGCCCTATGGGACGGAAATAACATCACCCTTTGCAAAAAAGAAAAATGCCCCACTGACCTGTCCGTCTCGCCGGAAGAAATGATCGCCAAACTGATAAAAACCGCGGATCGTCTTTTGGAAAAGAAGCCCGACGCCATCGGTATTTCCTGCGGAGGGCCGCTGGATTCAAGGAGGGGGATTATCCTGAATCCGCCGAATCTTCCCGGCTGGGAGCGTTTTGCCATAGTTGAACAAATCCAAATGCATTATCAAGTGCCGGTAAAATTGCAAAATGATGCAAACGCCTGTGCCGTTGCAGAATGGAAGTTTGGGGCAGGGAAGGGCTGCAGCAATATGGTTTTTCTGACTTTCGGCACGGGTCTTGGGGCAGGGCTGATCCTGGACGGTAGACTATATAGCGGCACAAACGATAACGCAGGAGAGTTAGGACACATCCGTCTTTGTGATTTTGGCCCCGTTGGCTTTGGTAAATCCGGCTCCTTTGAAGGCTTTTGCAGCGGCAACGGCATTGCACAGCTGGGTTATATCAAGGCTTTGGAGAAGGTTCAGCAGGGCGAGTATCCCATGTATTTCAAAAAGGGGGATACCCTCTCGGATGTAACGGCAAAAACCGTTGCCGATGCAGCAGAGGCGGGAGACGAAACGGCGTTGGAGGTCTACCGTACCTGCGGCGAGTATTTGGGAAAAGGGCTTTCTGTCGTGATCGACCTGCTCAACCCCGAGATGGTCGTAATCGGCAGTATCTTTGCCAGAAGCAAGGATTTACTCTGGGAGGCTGCAAAAAAGGAAATTGAAAAAGAGGCGTTGCCGCTGTCTGCAGGGTGCTGTGGGATCGTTCCGGCAGCGCTGGGTGAGCAGATAGGAGATTATGCTGCTGTAGCAGCAGCACTTTCGTGAGGATATTGATATGTTAAATGAATTGTTAAAACGTTATCCACAGCTTACCGTATGTACGGATCAACTTCACAAAGCCGCAAAACAAATGATCAGCTGCTATGAAAACGGCGGAAAAATCCTCCTCTGCGGAAATGGGGGAAGCTGTGCGGACTGCGACCACATCGTGGGCGAACTTATGAAGGGATTTTTGAAAAAACGTTCTCTGAGTAACGCGCAAAGAGCTGCGATGCTGAAAAAATCTCCCCGTTTAAAGGAAGAAGTGTTGAGTAAGCTCCAGGGAGGCTTGCCTGCAGTTGCCCTGCCATCCATAAATGCTCTTAACAGTGCCTTTTGCAACGATGTGGATCCCCAACTCATTTATGCACAATCCGTGCTGTCTCTGGGAAAAGAAGGGGATGTCTTGATTGCGATGAGTACCTCCGGTAATGCAAGAAATGTTTATGAGGCAGCCGAGGTAGCTAAGGGCCTGGGCATTGCCGTCATTGCCTTAACGGGGAAAACGGGAGGAATGTTAAAATCGGCCGCTGATATCTGCATTACGGTGCCGGAAACTCAAACTTTTAAAATTCAGGAGCTTCATCTGCCTGTTTATCATTATCTGTGCGCTGTTGTTGAAGATGCATTCTTTAAAGAGTAAGCAAAAGAAAGGCCAGCATACTATAATCGACTAAAATAAAAGCGTTTGTGTACACGCTTACATTGAAAGGACGGTCGCTATGATATACCGCGGACAAAAATTAAAAGAGATCGTATTCCCCTTGGGTGGCATCGGAACCGGATCTATCGGTCTTGCCGGGAACGGAAGTTTAATCGATTGGGAAATCTTTAATCGGCCGAACAAAGGCAGTAGCAACGGTTACAGTTTTTTTGCAGTAAAAGCGCAATTTTCCAACGGAACAAGCGTAACCAAGGTTTTGCAGGGGGATCAAACAAAAGATTTGATGGGAACCTATTCCAAAGCAGAATATTCAGGCTACGGCTTTGGCCCGAACGCTTCTTCCATGTGCGGGTTCTCCCATTTTGGAAAGGTCACATTTGACGGTAGCTTTCCCATCGCCACACTCACCTTTCAAGACGAAGGTTTTCCTGCCAAGGTTGTTTTAAGGGCTTTTAATCCCTTCATTCCTCTTGATGCGGACAATTCAAGCATCCCTGCGGCATTTTTCGAAATTAAAATAACAAGCTTTTGCGACAACGTAAAATACAGTGTCATTTTTTCTGTAAATAATCCTTTCGTAAGTTCTGAGAACAGAATCATCGAAAATGATCACTATACCGCTATTCAAATGCTCCATCACGGAAAGACGGTCAGCGACAAAACCTACGGCGATTTGACTGTTGCCGTTGCTTGCAAAGATTCCGTCTATCAAGAATATTGGTACAGAGGCCGTTGGCAGGATAAAATTACCACCTTTTGGCGCGATCTAACGGACGGAACATTAAAAAACAGACATTATAACGACCCCGGCAACAAAGACGCGTGTTCCCTTGGGGCAAGCGCGAGCCTTAACAACAAGCAAAGCCAAACGTTCCGATTTGTTCTTTCCTGGAATATCCCGAACAATTATAACTACTGGAGCCCGTATAAAAACGACAGTGGGGAAGATATCACTTGGAAGAACTATTATGCGACTCTGTTCGGTGATTCTGTGGAATCCTGCTTTTACTGTCTGGATAACTGGGATATGCTCTACAGAAAAACCAACCGCTTCTGCAAGTCCTTGCATTCTCAAACCTTGGATCCCTGCGTGATCGATGCCGTTTCCTCCACGTTATCGGTATTGAAATCCCCGACTGTGTTGCGTTTAGAAGACGGCACCTTCTACGGTTGGGAAGGGGTGCATGAGAAAAGCGGTTCCTGCGAGGGAACCTGCACCCACGTCTGGAGCTATGCATACGCATTATGCTTTCTCTTCCCCGAGCTGGAACGAAGCTTACGCAACACCGAAATCAAATATAATACCGACCAATACGGAAAAATGCAATTCAGAACAAAGCTTCCTCTCGGCAGAGAACGCGGGCATATGCACCCGTGTGTTGACGGTCAAATGGCAACCGTTTTCAAAATCTACAGAGATTGGAAAATAACAGGCAACAGCCAATGGCTAAAAGAGAATTGGGAGGATATTAAAAAAATACTCGAGTTTGCCTGGAGCGAGGAAAATTCTCACCAATGGGATAGAGATAAAGACGGCGTTTTAGAAGGCCGACAGCACCACACGCTGGATATGGAGCTTTTCGGTCCGTCCTCTTGGTTAGAGGGGATGTATCTTGCAGCGCTTAAAGCCGCTGCCGAGATGGCAGAATTCTTAGGCGATGGCAAAAAAGCCTCAGAATATTACGCATTATTTAAAAACGGTTATGAATGGACCAAAAACAACCTGTTTAACGGCGAATACTTTTTCCACAAGGTAGATGTTGAGAACAAAGCCGCAACAGAGCACTTTGACTGCCCTGAGTATTGGAATGAAGAAAAAGGCCAACTGAAATACCAAATCAGCGAGGGCTGCGAGATCGATCAGATGCTCGGACAATGGCACGCCAACATTTGCGGCTTGGGTGATATTTTCGACAGGAAGCAACGGCGTATCGCATTGCGAAGTATGATGAAAAACAACTTTAAAGAGTCGATGCGCAACCTAACGAATATGTGGCGAGTGTTTGCCCTTAACGATGAGAGCGGCGCGATTATTTGCGATTATCCCGAGGGCAGCGATAAACCGATTATTCCCATACCCTATTGCGAAGAATGTATGACGGGATTTGAATATTCTTTTGCCGGTCTTTTGATCAGTGAAGGCTTTGTCAAGGAAGGATTAAACGTTGTGCGTGCCATCCGCAACAGGTACGACGGCCAAAAGCGAAATCCCTGGAATGAGATCGAATGCGGAAGCAACTATGCAAGACCCATGGCAAGCTTTGCCCTTCTTCCCATTTTCAGCGGTTTTGAGTTTGACGTGCCCAAAAAGCACATAGGTTTTTCTCCCGTTCTTTCGGGAAACTTCCGATGCATGTGGAACCTCGGCACCGGTTGGGGCGATTTCATCAGGAAGGAAAACCAATATATCATTTCACTCGCCTCCGGCGTTCTTGAACTGGAAAGTATTTCGCTCAAAGGCGCGGGTTTGGTGAAACACATCTGGATCGACGGAAAGGAGATCCCTTTCTCACAGGAGGAAGGCCGTGTTTTTTTTGAGAACACACAGGTAAAAAAAGAAGTCAAAATTGAGGTATGATCTCAAAAGAGGCTCTGTTTCAACATAAAAGGGGATGGTACACACCATCCCCTTTTTGTGTTATATCATCTGCACGATCCAATAAATAACCCCATACACCACGCCGGCAGCCGTGCCGTAAACGATCACAGGGCCCGCGATCAAAAACATCTTCGCCCCCACGCCGGCAACCCAGCCCTCTGCCTTGTTGTCCAGGGCGGGGGAGATGGTGGGGTTGGCAAAGCCCGTGGTGGGAACCAGGGTTCCTGCGCCCGCGTGTTTGGCCAAGCGATCGTAGAGCCCGACGGCAGTAAATAAGCAGGAGAGGAACACCAAGGTCACAGACACGGTGGAAGCAAGGATGGTCTTGTCCTGAATATGGGGCGCGTATAGCTCCTTGAATAACTGTCCGATCACGCAGATGGCGCCGCCCACAAGGTAGGCAAGGAAGAAGTTTTTCACGCAGCTCGATTTTGGCGCGTGTTTTACGGTATAGTCTTTATAGAGCTTCTTATTCAGCTTCATTTTCAGTAAAACACCTCAAAATTTGATTTTTCATTCTTCTCGGCCTTTGCCTCGTCTCTTTTTTTATAATAGATGCAAGCCTTCTTGCTGTTAAGCTGTAAGCAATATTTCGGCACGTTGTCCAGGGCGCATTCGCCGTTTTCCTGATATTTGCAGTTTTCACTGCATCGGATCAGCCCGTTCACCACAGGTATCACTCTCCTCACAAAGGATCTAAAACAAATCTTACGGTTTTATTTTCCCGCCGAGGCTGAAATTTATTCACGGCGATGAAAACTGCGCCATTTGCGCCGAAAAATGGTTTGAGCCGTGCCAATAAAAAAGCGATCGCATTTGCGATCTCTTTTTGCTCGTTATTTCTTTTCGGGCTTTTCCACTTCTTCAGCGGGAATTTCCACTGCTCTTACCGCCCACTTGAAGATCTTCAGTCTGGTCTTGTCAGAGCCGGTCTCAATGGTAATGATATCGTCCTTGATCTTAACGACTCTTCCGATCAAGCCGCCGTTGGTGGAGATCTCATCGCCGATGGCGATGTTGTTTCTCATTTGCTGGATCTCTTTTTCCTGTTTCTTCTGAGGTCTGTACATCAGAAAATAGAAAACAGCGATCATCAGCACAATGGGAAGAAGCATTCCCAGCATATTTCCTGCGCCTGCGCCGGTTGTCGTGTCTAAAAAGAATTTCATTGGTTTACCTCCGGATTGTAATATGGGTATTATACAATCTTTTTCCTTCTTTTTCAAGTGTTTTCAGAAAATAATATTGTCAAATCCGTAAAATTATGGTAAAATCAATTGAATCTATAAATCTGTTGGAGGTGCTCCTATGTTAGCCGTAATTTCTGTTACCGGCAAGGACTGCGTCGGTATCATTGCCGACGTCAGCGTCAAATGCCGCGAACATAAAGCCAATATTATTGATATCTCTCAAACCGTTTTGCAGGGATATTTTGCCATGATCATGTTGGTGGAGATCGACAAGCTTAACGTTCCCTTCGGTGATTTCATTGATGAAATGGAAACAATGGGCAAAGAAAAGAATCTCTCCATCCACACCATGCATGAAGACGTGTTCAACTCCATGCATAAGATCTGAGGGTGAACTAAATGATCAATATCAATAAAGATGAAATTCTTGAAACGATCCATATGATCGACACCGAGCACTTGGACGTTCGCACCATCACCATGGGGATCTCCCTGTTTGATTGCATCACCGATGATGCGGCAAAACTGTGCTCCAATATCTATGAAAAACTGACCCGTTGCGCCAAGGATCTTGTGAGTGTAGGCGAAAAGATTGAAAAGGAGTACGGCGTGCCCATTATCAATAAGCGCATCTCCGTGACTCCCATCAGCCTGGTTGGCTCCAATCTTTCCTCTGAAGATTACGTGAAGATCGCTCAGACTCTTGACCGAGCCGCCGCCAATCTGGGCGTAAACTTCATCGGTGGGTACGGTGCTCTTGTGCAAAAAGGATATACCGTGGGCGCCAAAAGGCTCATAGAGTCCATCCCCGAAGCCCTTTCCACCACCTCCTGTGTGTGTTCCAGCGTAAACGTGGCCTCCACGAAGGCGGGCATCAATATGGATGCCGTGCGCGATATGGGGCATATCATCAAGCGCACTGCCGAACTTACCAAGGACAATGAGTCCATCGGTTGCGCAAAGCTGGTGGTCTTTGCCAACGTTCCTGAGGATAATCCCTTTATGGCGGGCGCGTTCCACGGAATGGGGGAGGCGGACTGCGCCATCAACGTGGGTGTTTCCGGCCCCGGCGTTGTCAGCTCCGCCATTCAGAAGGCGGGGGATTGTGACATCACCGAGCTTGCGGAAGTGGTGAAGAAAACCGCTTTTAAGATCACCCGAATGGGCCAGCTTGTGGCAAGAGAAGCCTCCAAGCGCCTGGGCGCTCCCTTTGGCATTGTGGATCTGTCTTTGGCGCCGACTCCCGCGGTGGGTGATTCCGTTGCTCATATTCTGGAAGCTATGGGCCTGGAGACTTGCGGCGCCTGCGGCACCACAGCCTGCCTTGCACTTTTAAACGACGCCGTGAAAAAAGGCGGCGTGATGGCCTCCAGCCACGTGGGCGGCCTTTCCGGTGCGTTTATCCCCGTTTCCGAGGATGCGGGAATGATCGCCGCCGTGGAAAAAGGCTGTTTGACCCTGGAAAAACTGGAAGCCATGACGGCCGTTTGTTCCGTGGGACTTGATATGATCGCCGTTCCCGGAGATACGCCGGCCGATGTGATCTCCGCTCTCATTGCCGATGAAATTGCCATCGGTGTGGTCAACACCAAAACCACCGCGGTCCGCGTTATTCCCGCCATCGGTAAGACCGTGGGCGACAGCGTGCATTTCGGCGGTCTTTTGGGCGACGCTCCCGTGATGAACATCAACACCGCTTCTCCCGCCAAGTTCATTGCCAGAGGCGGCAGAGTGCCCGCTCCCATCCATAGCTTGAAGAACTAAGGTGCGAAATGATACTGTT
>JAZNGI010000090.1:0-8295 GCA_045576375.1 Eubacteriales bacterium | reverse complement strand
CAAAGAGCACTTTCCCTTCTCTCCATTTTTGAGGGAGATGCCGAAGTGGTGTTCTATTTTGAAAAGGAAAAGAAGACCTTCCGTCTGGACGGGTTGAGAGTATCTCTTACGCCCTTCGTTCTTTCCAGACTGAAGAAAATGATCGGCGACGAGAACGTCGTTATCAAATAAGCAAAAGGAGAAAACCGTGGCAATTTCCGATAAAAAAGGCATAAAAGCGTCCTTGCGGGTGGCGAAGACCCTTTCCAAGTACGTGGGAAAGATCGTTACCTATCTTCTGAACGTTTTGCTGACTCTTCTCTTGATCTTGGTGATCTCGGGATCCATTATGGGCGCCGCAATGGTGGTGTACGTGACCACCTATATCGACGGCGACTACGACATTGAGAACCTTCAGTTTGACTCTAATCTCACCACCTCTCTTTACTATCGCTCCGTGGATGAAAACGGAAGCGAGGTTTGGACGGAGCTGGAGGACGACCGTCTGTCCGGCGAGGAAAACCGCATTTGGGTGAGCTACGACAACATTCCCAAGGATCTGATCAACGCCTTCGTATCCATTGAGGACAAGCGATTTTTCAATCACAACGGAATCGACCTGCGAAGGATCGCAGGCGCAGGCTTGGGATTTTTGACAGGCAACGATTCCTACGGTGCCTCTACCATTACCCAGCAATTGATCAAAAACGTGAGCAACGACAGAGACGTGACCTTACAGAGAAAGATCACGGAGATCTTGCGCGCCCTGAGCCTGGAATCCAAAAAGAGCAAGGAAGAGATTCTTGAAATGTATCTGAACACCATCTACCTTTCCCAGGGTTGCTACGGTGTTCAGGCCGCCGCCAACAAATATTTCGGCAAAGACGTGAGCGATCTTACCTTGGTGGAATGCGCCGCCGTTGCCAGCATCACTCAGGCGCCCACCAAGTGGGATCCCATTCAGAACCCCGACAACAACAAGGAGCGCCGCCACGACGTGCTGGTGGAGATGCACAACAACGGTTACATCAACTACGACCAGTACTACGAAGCAGATGCCGCGGAGCTGATTTTGGCGGACGGCGAAACAGAATATAAGGAAAAGATCCACAACTACTACGTCAACCAAGTCATTGACGACGTGTTGGACGACTTGGAAAACGAGCTGGGACTCACCTACGAAATGAGCCGACAGATGCTCTTCTCCGGCGGTTTGAAGATCTACACCGCCATGGAAAAAAAGGTTCAGGATGAGTTGGAGCTTTTGTTTGAAAACGACGAGATCTTCAACCTTAACGCAGGCGTACAGCCCGAGGCGGCGATGGTGGTCATTGATAACGCCACAGGCAACGTGGCAGGACTCATCGGCGGTTTGGGAAAACAAACGGTGTCTCGTGGGCTCAACCGTGCCACGGGCTCCTTCCGTCAGCCCGGATCTGCCATTAAGCCTCTTTCCGTTTATTCCATTGCTTTGGAAAACGGCTTTATCACCTACGGCTCTGCCTTAGACGATACCCCCCACAGCTACAGCGCATCCTTGGGAAGAATGTGGCCTCAGAACACCCCCAACTCCTTCGTGGGCTTCACAACGCTGGAAAACGCCATTTCTACCTCCAAAAACACCACTGCGGTGAAGCTGTTGGAGAAGATCACCCCTGCCCTTTCCTACCGTTTCCTCACGGAGAAATATAACTTTTCCTCCCTTGTGCAGGCTGACGTTGATCTGTCTCCTTTGGCACTGGGCGGTTTGACCCGCGGCGTTTCCACCCTGGAAATGGCTTCTGCTTACGCCACCTTCCCCAACAACGGCATCTACAAATCCCCCAGAACCTATCTGTACGTGGAGGACAGCTCGGGACAGATCATTCTCAATAAATCCACCGAAACCAAGGTGATCATCAGCGCAGACACCGCCAACACCATGAATCTTTTGCTGGGGAACGTTGTGGAAGAAGGTACGGCAAAGGCGCTGACCCTGTCGGACTACGTGAACTGTGCCGGCAAAACGGGAACCACCAACGATGAAAAGGACCTTTACTTTTGCGGATACACTCCCTACTACACCTCCGCGGTGTGGGTGGGCTACGACATTCCCAAAAGCTTGGGCAGTTACGTCACAAAGTTCAAAAGCGAAAACAAAATGTCGCCCACACTGTATATCTGGAACACGGTGATGAAGGCAATTCACGACGACTTCATCGACGCAGACAAAGCGGGAACGACTCCCTTGGCCACCTTTGATGCCAAGACGAAGCTGATCCAAGCGGAATACTGCCTGGATTCGGGACTTCTGGCGGGAGAAGCCTGCAAGAACTATATCAACGGGGATCGGACCGCTGTGGGATACTTCACGGAATCCACGCTCCCCCGCTCCACCTGTAACCGCCATGTTCTCGTTAACTGGTGCACCGACACCAAGAGCGTTGCCGGACCTTCCTGCACCCAAACCAAACAAGTCGGTTTCCTGCGGGTCGATATGTCGGAGCGCTATTTTGAAAAATCCATCCGCGTCACCGATTCTCAGTTTACCGTGATGGATCTCCCCGAGGGATACGTATATCCCTCCTCCACAAAACAACCCGTATATATCAATCTCTACCCCACCAACCGTTACCCGGGAACCTCGGGAGCCGCTCGGCCTGCCAACTCCTTCTGCGTTGAGCACAACGCCGCTTTGACAGATGCTCATAACCACTGGCAGCGGCCCACCATAGAAGAGCCCGCGGAGGCACCTGCAGGTTGAAGCGCTTTCACATAACGGCGCAAGAGCCGACAGAACAGGAAAAACAGTTCTTCATGAAGCTCGCTCTGAAACAAGCAGAAAAAGCACTGGCCTTAGGAGAAATCCCGGTGGGAGCCGTGGTGGTTCGCAGAGGTGCCGTGGTCTCTTGTGCCTGCAACGAGCGGGAAACGAAAAAAAACGCTCTTTATCACGGGGAGATCCTTGCCATTGACCGCGCCTGCAAGGCTTTGGGCGGTTGGCGCCTTTGGGACTGTGATCTATACGTGACACTGGAGCCCTGTGTGATGTGCGCGGGGGCGATCTCTAACGCCAGGATCAGAAAAGTTTTTTTCGGCGCTTCCGATCCAAAGGCAGGCGCCTTCGGCGGTAAGTTTCAGATCAACGATCTTGACCTTCCCCACAAGCCCTTGTGGGAACAAGGCTGCGGATCAGAAGAAGCCGAGGAACTTCTGAAGGACTTTTTTGACGCTCTGAGAAACAAACAGTAAAACCGAAAAGCCCCGTCACTCAGGAGAAACTCTTGAATGACGGGGAATTTTTACATGATCACAAGCTGAAAAAAGAAAAAATGCTGCGCATAAAGCGCAGCATCAACTGTTAAACAGCTCTTTGAACCTTACCGGAACGCAGGCAATGAGAGCAAACATAAACTCTTGCAGTTCTGCCGTTCATGATTGCCTTCACTTTTCTTACGTTGGGCTTCCAGGTTCTGTTGGTTTTTCTATTGGAATGACTGACCTTCAGACCGAAGGTAACACTCTTACCGCAAATTTCACACTTTGCCATTGGATACACCTCCCACACGAGCAACTTTCAAAAATCTTTTTGAATTATACCACGGAATTCAAAAGAAATCAAGTACTTTTTTGATTTTTTTTGAAATTCTCCTCACTTTTCACTCTTTTTCAACGAAAGACTTGTATTTTTTTCCTCTCTGTGGTAAACTAATGTCAGTCGATTCAATTCAGGACAAACAGAGGAATCAAAATGATCGAATTTTCTAAAGATAAAAAAACAATTTTTTCCGGGGCTCAGCCCAGCGGAAATCTCACCATCGGCAACTATCTGGGTGCGTTGAAGAACTGGAAGCTCCTTCAAGACGACTACAACTGCATCTACTGCGTTGTGGACATGCACGCGATCACCATCCGCCAAACCCCTGCGGAGCTGAGAAAACGCTCCCTTGAGACCCTGGCGGTCTATATGGCCTGCGGCATTGATCCGGAGAAGGTGATCTTTTTCATTCAAAGCCACGTGCCTGCTCACGCTCAGCTTTCCTGGGTGCTCTCCTGCAACACGATGTTCGGAGAATTGTCCCGAATGACACAGTTTAAGGACAAATCCGCCAAGCACGCCAATAACATCAACGCGGGGCTTTTCACCTATCCCGTATTGATGGCGGCGGATATTCTTCTTTATAACGCCGACCTGGTTCCCGTGGGAAGCGATCAGAAGCAACACATTGAATTGGCAAGAGATATTGCCGAGCGCTTTAACTCTGCCTACTCCCCCACCTTCACGGTGCCCGAGGAGTACATTTCCAAAACCTCCGCCCGCATTATGTCCCTCACCGAGCCGGACAAAAAGATGTCAAAGTCCGACATCAATCCCATGAGCTACGTTTCCATTCTGGATAAGAAGGACGATATTATCAGAAAGTTCAAGCGTGCGGTCACCGATTCCGGAAGCGAGATCCGCATCAGCCAAGACCGCCCCGGAATATCCAACCTGATCCATATCTACTCCGGATTCTCCGGGAAGACCGTTGCCCAGATCGAAAAGGAATTCGAAGGCAAGGGCTACGGGGATTTTAAGCTTGCCGTGGGCGAAGAATGTGCAGACAAGCTGGGAGCCATTCAAGCCTCCTTCAACGAGTTGATCGCCGATAAGGACTATCTGGAAACAATTCTTGCCGAGGGTGCTTGCGCCGCAGAAAGGATCGCGGCCAGAACCATGAGCAAGGTCTATAAAAAGATCGGTTTTTACCCTCGCCCCCAAATAAAATAAGAAAAAGGATGGTACCATGGAAAACGCATTGATCTATGAGATTGCCGCCATTGTATTCAGCGCGCTGATCTCCTTTATGCTGACTCCTGTCGTCAGAGTTTTTGCTTTCAAGGTGAAAGCACTGGACATTCCCGATTCCGTTCGTCATTTTCACTTGACTGTCACTCCCCGTTTGGGAGGTTTGGCAATTTTCATTTCATTTTTATGCAACGTTCTTCTTTTCTGCGACCTTACCCCCGAAATCACGGGGCTTCTTCTGGGAACGGTGGTCATTGTAACCGTGGGAGTTCTTGACGATATTCTCGCTCTGAGCCCATGGATCAAGCTTTTGGGACAGTTGCTTGCCGCTGCGATCCCCGTGATCTACGGAGTCCGCATTGAGTTTATCACTCTTTTCGGGTTGGACATTGAATTCGGCATTTTCAGCATTCCCATCACCATCGGCTGGATCGTTTTGCTGACCAACTCCGTGAATCTTATCGACGGAATGGACGGACTTGCCTGCGGTGTGTCCACCATCTCCTCCTTCAGTATTTTGCTGTGTTCTTTGGTGTTGGGACAGTACGACATTGCTCACCTGATGGCAATTCTCGCCGGCTCTTGCCTGGGCTTTTTGCCCTTCAACTCCCACCCCGCAAGGATCTTTATGGGAGATACGGGCGCCCTGTCCCTGGGATACGTTTTCTCGGTGGTATCGGTTATGGGGCTTTACAAATTCAGTACCTCCATTTCCTTTATCATTCCCATTCTTATTTTCGGCCTTCCCTTCGGTGACACCTTCTCCGCGATCTTCCGCCGCTTAAAAAACAAAACAGGCATTCTCCAAGGAGATCACGAGCACTTCCACCACAAGCTTCAGGGAATCGGTTTTTCTCAAAAACAATCCGTTATCATCCTCTATTCCATCAGTGCCATTCTCGGCATCAGCGCCGTGCTTTTCACGATGGATCTTCCTTTGCTGGCGCTGGCAGTCCTTCTCTTCTCCATGCTGATCGGCTACATTAATTTGCTGATCTTCCGGAGCGAGGACATCGTTCGCGAGCAAACGGGGTTGGCTCTTGCCTACCGCCGCCCCCCTGCACAGCCCCCTGAGAAAAAACCGGCCTCCAAAAAAGAGGAATGACCTTTCTTCCCGCCGACCAAGCTCGGCGGGAATTTTTCCCTTCATATTGACAGAAGAAGAAAATATGCTACAATAAACATAAACTCATAAGAAGAAAAATATAGTGGATTATCTTACATAAAGGAGAGCAATATGAAAGTACTGATGCTCAATTCCAGCCCCCATCCCAACGGAACCACAGCCGCCGCCCTGGAGCATATCGGCAAGATTCTTGAGGAAAACGGCGTGGAAACCCAACTGTTTCAAATGAGCCCCGCCCCCTTGAGAGATTGCATCGGTTGCCTGCAGTGCACAAAGAACGGCGGCCGTTGCGCTTTTGAGGACGACATGGTGAATCCCTTTATTGAGAAGGCGAAAACCGCAGACGGATTTATATTCGGTACTCCCGTTTATTACGCTCACCCCAGCGGACGGATCCTTTCCATGCTGGATCGGGTGTTTTACGCCAATAGCGCCGCCTTTTATCATAAGCCTGCCGCCGCCGTTGCCTGCGCAAGAAGAGCGGGAACCACCGCCACCCTTGACGTTCTCAACAAATACTTCACCATTGCCCAGATGCCCGTGGTCTCTTCCACCTATTGGAATATGGTTCACGGAAGCAACGCAGAGGATGCTCTGAAGGATCTGGAGGGCCTGCAAACAGCAGAAAACCTTGCAAGAAACATGGCCTGGCTGTTAAAATGCATGGAGGCCGGAAAAAAGGAGGGGATCCTTCCCCCGAAGAATCCCAAAATTCAAAGAACAAATTTCATTCGATAAGAGGGAGACAAGCTATGCCGGAAACCCATTTCATTTCAGACCTTCTTCAACAACTGGAACACAGCCAAGATCCCTTTCAGGCAGATGATCCCGCACCGATCCCCAACCGACGGGAGATCGTTGACTGCCTTGACGAATTAAGAACGGTGTTGTTTCCATCGTTTTACTGTTACTCCCGCGCCGGCAAGACCGACGAGGACAGGATCCGCGTGCTTTACGAGCGGATCCGCGCTCAGATCAACGCCGCCTACCTGTTTGCGGGCACCAAGGGGGATGCGGACAAGGCCTGCCACGCTTTCTTTGAAAGGCTTCCCGCCATCAAGGCACTGCTGATCAAGGACATCCAAGCCCTTTACGACGGCGACCCCGCCGCGAAAAGCAAAAAAGAAGTGGTGCTTTGCTACCCCGGATATCTGGCTATCAGCACCTACCGCATTGCCCACGAATTTTATCTTTTGGAGGTTCCTTATTTGTGGCGAATTATGACGGAATACGCCCACGAAAAGACCGGTGTGGATATTCACGCAGGCGCCACGGTGGGAGAATACTTCTTTATTGACCACGGAACGGGCATCGTCATCGGAGAGACCACGGTGATCGGCAACCGCGTGAAGCTCTACCAGGGCGTTACTTTGGGCGCAAAGAGCTTTGAAACGGATGCCCAGGGAAATCCCGTGAAGGGGATCAAGCGCCATCCCAACATAGGAAACAACGTTGTGATCTACGCTAACGCCACCATTTTGGGCGGAAACACCTTCGTGGGAGATAATTGCGTGATCGGCGGCAACGTTTGGCTTACCCATTCGGTAGAGGCCAATCAGAAGGTATATTACAGCGCCAACCAATCCATTAAGCAATAAAAAGGAATCAACATGCAATTTTCGAATTTTCACACCCACACCTTTTTTTGCGACGGCAACGACAGCGTGGAAGCAATTGTAAAAGAAGCAATTACCCTGGGGTGCCCGGAACTGGGCTTTTCGGGACACTCCACGATGAATTTTGCTCCCCCCTCCTATTCCATGACGAAATCCTCTACTGCCCAATATCAAAAAGCGGTGCAGGATGCAAAAGAGAAATACGGCGAACGTATCGGAATTTTCCTCGGTTTGGAGCAGGAATATTTCAGCGAAAAAGAGGATTTCCCCTACGATTATGTCATCGGTTCCGTGCACTACATAAAAAAAGACGGAGAATATCTCCCCGTGGATGAAAGCGCGGCTCTGTTGCGACAGGCCGTGAATAACAACTTTGGCGGCGATCCGATTGCTCTGGCAAAGGAATATTACCGCTTGGTTGCCTCCCTTCCCGATCGCACCCACTGTGACATTCTGGGCCACTTTGACCTGGTGACTAAATTTAACCAAACAGACCCGCTTCTGGACGAAAACAGCAAGGAATACCGAAAAGCGGCCCTGGATGCCCTGGAGCAAATAGCCGCTCGAGGAGTGGTTTTGGAACTGAACACGGAAGCCATGAGCCGGGGATACCGAAGCTCCCCCTACCCTGCGCCCTTTCTTCTGGACGCCGTGGGTTTCTTAAAGCTCCCTGTGGTGTTTTCCTCCGATGCGCACCGGAAGGAAATTCTTCTGTTCGGCTTTGAAAGTACAAGTGAGCTTGCAAAAAAATACAAGCTCACCGTTCTCACAAGTATGGAAGAAATTCTATGCTTCACCGGAAACTG
>JAZNGI010000089.1:0-9331 GCA_045576375.1 Eubacteriales bacterium | reverse complement strand
AAGACCCTTGCCCCTTATCCCAACGCCCGGGTGAAGCACGCGGATGCTCTGGAGGTGGATCTGAAACGCCTGGCCGAGGAAGAGCTGGCAGGCCACTCCCTTTGCGTGTGCGCCAATCTTCCTTATTATATCACCAGTCAGATCATAATGCATCTTTTGGAAAACGGGCCGCAGTTTTCTTCTTTGGTGCTGATGGTGCAAAAGGAAGCGGCCGCCCGCTTGGTCAGCACGCCGGGACAAAGGGAATACGGCTCCATTGCCGCGGCGGTGAGCTATTACGCCAAGACAAAAAAGCTGTTTGACGTTCAGCCGGGGAGCTTTATGCCCCGTCCCAAGGTGGTGTCCACCGTTTTGTGCCTGGAGCCCTACGAAAAAAAACCGGTCGCTCCCCAAAACCAAGCCGTGTTTTTGGAGATGATCCGCGCCTGTTTTGCTCAAAGAAGAAAGACCCTGTTAAATTCTTTGGTTTCTCATTTCTCCGGCCGCTGTTCCAAGGAGCTTTTGGAGCAAGCGATCCGCCAAAGCGGGGTGGATCCCCAAAGAAGGGGAGAGACCCTGCGCTTAGAAGAGATCTGCGCCCTTGCCGATGCCTTGCAGGGGCAAACGGGAGAAGGACAATGAAAACATGAGGCTTGATTCAAAACAAAGCACTGCGCCGCGGCGCAGTGCTTTTTCTCTTATTTTAAGAAGCCGGAAACGATCTGTTCTTCCGCTTCCTTCTCCGTGAGGCCGAGGGTCATCAGCTTGTTGAGCTGTTCTCCCGCAATCTTTCCGATGGCCGCCTCGTGAACCAGGCTGGCCTCCGTGGAGTTGGCGCTGATCTCGGGCACGGCGTTCACGTGGGCCTCGTCCATGATAATGGCATCGCACTCGGTTCTGCCGTTGCAACGGGCGTTTCCGTTGATGCGGGAAAGGAAGACCTGGTGAGAGCTGTCCTTTGCCACGGAGCGGCTGATCACGTTGGCCGAGGAATCCTCGCCGTCCAAATCCACGGTGAACTCGGTGTGGGCAAACTGCTTGCCGTGGGTCATCAGCTTTTCTTTAATGATCAGCGTGGCCTTTTTGGCAAGCTTGGCCGAGGTGACCCGCTTGGTGGAATCCACGCCCTTGATCTGGGTGGTCTCCATTTCCATGGAGCTGTTTTCTTCCATCACGATCTCGGTGGTGGGGTTCATGATCCGCTGACCGTTTCCGTCGCCCTGGCCGTAGTGCTTCTCCACGTATTTCACCTTGGCGTTCTTTCCCACGAAGAAGCGGTGAATGCCCGAATGCTCGGCATCGGCGTCGCCGCCGTTGTGAATGCCGCAACCGGCCACGATCACCACGTCGCAGTCCTCTCCGATGTGAAAATCGTTATACACCACTTCCTTCAAGCCGCTTTGGCTGAGGATCACGGGGATGTGAACGCTCTCCTTCTTGGTTTGGGGCTTGATGAAAATGTCAATTCCCGAGGCGTCTTCTTTCGTGACGATCTCAATGTTGGCACTGCTTTTTCTTTCCACGCTTTTTCCGTTCTCGCGGATGTTGTAGGCGCCCTCGGGCACTTCGTGGAGATCCGCCACTTGCTCTAACAGATGCTTTTTAATTTGTTCCATAAGGCGTTCTCTCCTTTCAAAGCTTGTCGGTCAGCACCTTGCAGGCGGCGCTGTCGGCTCCCAAAAGCCCGGGAAGGATCTTCTCCTTGGGGCCGTCCTGCTGAACCTGTCCTCCGGCAACCACGATGATGCGGTCGGCAATGCTGAGGATCCGTTCCTGGTGGGAAATAATGATAATGGAGCCGTGGATCATGCGGTTCATCTTCTCAAACACGTTGATCAAATTGGAAAAGCTCCACAGGTCGATGCCCGCCTCGGGCTCGTCAAACAAGGAGAGCTTGGTGCCTCTGGCAATGATCATTGCAATTTCAATGCGCTTAAGCTCGCCGCCGGAAAGGGAGGCGTTCAGCTCACGGTTAATGTAATCTCTGGCGCACAGTCCCACCTCGGAGAGATAGTGGCAGGCCTCGGAAACGTTCAGTTCTCGTCCCGCGGCAAGCTTAATCAGATCCATCACCGTCAGCCCCTTGAAGCGCACGGGCTGTTGGAAAGCAAAGCTGATGCCCTTTTGGGCCCGTTCGGTAATGGAAAGCCCCGTAATGTCCTCGCCGTCCAAAAAAATCTGTCCCGCCGTGGGAGTGTAGAGCCCGGAAATGATTTTGGCAAGAGTGGATTTTCCCCCGCCGTTGGGGCCCGTGATGGCAACGAATCGGTCGTCAACGGTCAAGCTGACGTCCTTGAGAATGTCTTTTTTCTCTCCCTGTGGAGTTTCCACGGTGAAGGATATGTTTTTCAGTTCCAGCATAATTCCTCCGCTGTCCTTTTTCGGGTTCGGCGCCTTGCCGATCCCGGGGTTCCTGTTTTTTGATTCAAACGTATTATAGCATTTTTTTCTTTGTAAATCTACGGTTTTTGAAAAAAAGTTTTTATTTCCCCTCCATCCCGTCAAAAAACGTTTTTTTCCAAGGGGGCGCAGAATCCGGAATTGTTTGCAGGGAAAGAGCGTATACTGTTTTCAAGAAAAAACTGTTGACTTTTTTTCTCAGACGTGGTATAATTTTCTTATCCTGAGGGAGTAGTTAGCGCATTTTGCGTGGTATGTCGCCACCACGGTCTTTCGACCCGGCATATCTTAGATAACGAGACTCATGGGCGGTTTTTTCTGCCTGTGAGTCTTTTTTTATTTTTATAAAAGGAGGAAAAAAGGAAAATGACGGAGTACCGTGAGCCCAAGGAAAAGGTTCTTTCTTCGCTTGAATCAAGCGAAAACGGTCTAAGCAACGAAGGCGTTGCCCGGCGGCGGGAGCGCTTCGGAAAAAACAAGCTGACGGAGGGGAAGAAGGACAGTCTCCTGAAGCGTTTCTTCTCCCAGTTCACCGACCCCATGATCCTCGTTTTGCTGGGAGCGGCCATTCTTTCCGCCGTCACGGCCGTGCTGGAAGGGGGAGAGGGCTTTGCCGATGTGTTCATCATTCTCTTCGTGGTCGTGGTCAACGCGGTGTTGAGCGTGATCCAGGAGAGCAAAGCGGAGCAGGCCATTGAAGCCTTGAAAAACATGGCGGCGGCAACCTCCAAGGTCATCCGCAACGGTGTGCTCACCGTGGTGAAAAGCGAGGACCTGGTTCCCGGCGATATCATCGTTTTGGAAGCGGGAGATGCCGTTCCGGCCGATGCCCGCATCATTGAGTGTGCCTCCATGAAGGTAGAGGAAGCGGCGCTCACGGGAGAATCCGTTCCTGTCATCAAGACCGACGAGGTTCTCACGGGGGAGGGAGACGTTTCCCTGGGCGACCGAAAGAATATGCTCTATATGGGCTCCACCGTGGTATACGGCAGAGGAAAGGCCGTGGTGTGCGGCACGGGAATGAACACCGAAATGGGCAAGATCGCCCACGTGATCACCCAAAGCAAGAACGAAGCCACCCCTTTGCAAAAAAAGCTGGCGGGGCTTTCCAAGGTGCTGACCTGGCTGGTTCTTGGCATTTGCGTGTTGATGTTCGGTGTGGGCCTCCTGCGGGCGGGCACCCTCAATCAAAAGGTCCTTTTAGACACCTTTATGCTCTCCGTGAGCCTTGCCGTGGCTGCCATTCCCGAGGGGCTGGTGGCGGTGGTGACCATCGTTTTAAGTATGGGTGTTACCAAAATGTCCCGCAGAAACGCCATCATTCGCAGGATGACCGCCGTGGAGACCCTGGGTTGCACCCAGGTCATTTGCTCGGATAAAACCGGCACCCTCACCCAGAACAAAATGACCGTGGTGGAGGACGTGAGTCCCGACCGCACCCTCCTGGCAACGGCAATGAGCCTTTGCTCCGATGCGGAATACGATGCTGAGGCGCAAGAAGCGGTGGGAGAGCCCACCGAGTGCGCTCTGGTAAACTTTGCCGCCAAGCTGGGCTTAAACAAAAACGAAGGCAAGCAACGCTATCCCCGCGTGGGCGAAGCTCCCTTTGATTCCATGCGCAAGCGGATGTCCACACTGCACAAGCTTTCCCAAGGCATCGTTCAGTACACCAAGGGCGCTCCCGACGAGATCCTTGCCCATTGCACGTCGATCCTCACCGAAAACGGCACGGAGCCTCTCACCGAGGAAAAGCGTCGGGAGGTCATGGCCCAAAACAAGCAAATGGCAGACCGTGCTCTCCGCGTGCTGGCGGCGGCAAAGAAGGAATACGCCGCCCTTCCCGAGTCCTTGGAAGCACAAGCTCTGGAAGAGGAAATGACTTTCATCGGCCTTTGCGGAATGATCGATCCCATTCGCCCCGAGGTGAAGGACGCGGTTACCACCTGTAAAGAAGCGGGGATCCGCACTGTGATGATCACGGGTGACCATATCGACACCGCCGTTGCCATCGGGAAGGAGCTGGGCATTCTTGAGGATGCAAGCCAAGCCGTTATGGGCGCTCAGCTTGACGCTCTCAGCGAAGAGGAGCTGGAGCGGGCCATTGAGAAGTATTGCGTGTTTGCCCGGGTTCAGCCCGAGCACAAGGTGAAGATCGTCACCGCGTGGAAGAAAAAAGGCGCCATCACTGCAATGACCGGCGACGGGGTGAACGATGCGCCCAGCATCAAGGTGGCGGATATCGGCGTGGGTATGGGCATCACGGGAACCGACGTAACCAAGAACGTTGCGGATATGATTCTTGCCGACGATAACTTTGCCACCATCGTTGCCTCCGTGGAAGAGGGAAGAAGGATCTATCAGAACATCCGCAAATCCATTCAATTTCTGCTCTCCTCCAATCTCAGCGAGGTCATCGGTATTTTCGTTGCCACCCTTTTGGGCTTCACCTTGTTAAAGCCCGTTCATATGCTTTGGATCAACCTCATCACCGACAGCCTTCCCGCCCTTGCTTTGGGCATGGAAGCGGGAGAAGAGGGGGCAATGAAGCAAAAACCTCGGGATCCCAAAAAGGGAATCTTTTCCGACGGCGTGGGCGGCGACATTGCGTATCAGGGCCTGTTCGTTGCCATTCTCACCCTCGCCGCCTATTTCATCGGCCACTTCATGGAATCGAGCGTTTGGGAGATCGCCAACAGTGAGGACGGAATGACCATGGCGTTTTTGACCATGTCCATGGCGGAGATCTTCCAGTCCTTCAATATGCGCTCCCGCACGGGCTCCATTTTTGGAATCAAGAAGCAGAACGCGTTCCTTTGGGGCGGCGCTCTGCTGGCCTTTGTTCTCACCGCCGCGGTGATCTACGTTCCCTTCCTTTCCGAGATCTTCGGCTTTGCTTCTATCACTCTTGCCGAGTATGGCGTTGCCTTTCTCCTTGCCGTTGCCATCATTCCCTTGGTGGAACTGGTGAAGCTTTGCAAGCGCCTTTTGGGGAAAGCAAAGGCGTGACCTCCAACAAAACAGTAGGGCTGTCCGTGAGGACAGCCCTTGGCTTTTTTAAAAACGGAAAGGAGAGAATTGGGGTCTTTGTTGAATGGGACGAGTCTGAAGCTTCAGCCTTTCTTCTTTGGTATGCTCCCGTTTGTTTGGGGGAATACTTTTCAAAAAGAACCAACGGAAAGGAAACAGCTATGAACACGGAAGAAATCAACAAAGCCGAAAAACGGGAAGAGATCGAGGCCATGGGAAGCGTCACCACCCAAAAGGACGGCTTTCGGCTGTATTGCCTGAGCATCATCGGGCAGGTGGAGGGTCACAGCAGTCTGGATCCACAGATCAAAAGCACCAAGTACGAGCACGTTCTCCCCGAGCTGGTGGCGGTGGAGGAGAATCCCGACATCGACGGGATGCTGGTGCTTCTCAACACCGTGGGAGGCGACGTGGAAGCGGGCCTGGCAATGGCGGAAATGATTGCGGGAATGGAAAAGCCCGTGGTCAGCCTGGTGTTGGGCGGCGGCCACTCCATCGGCGTGCCCCTGGCAGTGGCGGCCAAGCGCTCTTTTATCACGCCCAGCGCCACCATGACCCTCCATCCCGTGCGCTTTAACGGCCTGGTGGTGGGCGCCTCCCAAAGCTTTGATTATCTGGAACGGATGCAGGATCGGATCAGCCGCTTTATCATTTCCCATTCCTCGGTGAAGGAAGAGGTGTTGCGGGATCTGATGTATCGCACCGACGAGCTTGCCTGCGATATGGGAAGCGTGCTGGACGGAGAGCGCGCCGTGGAGGTGGGGCTGATCGATGCATTGGGCGGTCTGTCCCATGCCATTGCCACCCTCAAGCAAATGAAAAAGGAAAAGAAAAAAAGATCCTGATGCACCGATAAACGGCACATCAGGAATCTCCTGTCCGATTCAGCAAACAAACACGCTGCGCATTTGCATAAATACCTGAGAGTACAAGGGAGCAAAATCGGGGCTGTTGACAGTGAAAAGAAGCAAAACGCCCATTCCGATGGAAAGCAAAAACACACCCTTAGAAAGGGAAAGAACCGTTTTTTCACTGTGGCTTTTCCCGGGAAAGGAGGCGCTGTCGCAAAGCTCCCAAATAATCAGCGTGGAAAGCAGGGCCGCAGAGGGAGCAAGATCGCTGATGTAGCGCAGAATACTGCCCCCCAAAGAGAAGTTGATAAACGCCGTCACGGGAAGGGCAATGGCCGCCACCAGGCAGAGCGTGCGGTATTCTTGTGATAAGGAGCGCTTTTTCCACAGGATGCCCAAGGCAAGAAGCGCCCACATCAAGGGCATACTGAAAAGCCCCGCGTTGGTTTGGCCAAGATACACGTAGTGCCCGTACTGGGCGGGAGCCTCCTGGGAAAAGAAGAAAAAGGGAAACTCCGTGCTCAGCTTTAGAGGGGCAAAGAAATAGTGATACAACGAGGGCAAGAGATTTTCAATCCCCAAGCGGTTGTAGCTCACGTTGCTCACGGTCAATTGATAGGTGGTGCCGAATTCCAGCGGGTTTTGGAAGCGGGCGTAATTAAACCAAAGGCTGAAGCCCAACGCTCCGATCACAAAACAAGCCAGGCAGGCAAGATCCAAAGCGTAAGAGGCGAGTTTGCCCTTGTGCTTTTTCACGCCGAACACCAACATGGCCGCCACCACCGCGGAGGCGATCAGCGCCCCGTTGATCCTTGACAGGAACAAAAGAGCGTAGGCCAATCCCGCCGCCAACAGCCAAAGGCGCCGTTTCCATGGCTTTTGCTCGGCATACAGGCCCTTGATCAGCAGATAGAAAAACAGGAAGAAACACGCCGTGGCGCTGACACAGGCCAGGTAATAAAAGCGGTCAAAGCCCCGTTGCATCAGCCAGATCATGGAGGCAAACAGACAGGCCAGACTTCCCAAAATAAAATGGGTGAAGGAAAGCTTCTTTTTTAAGCACTTTGCCGCTTCCCACAGACACAAAAGGGCAAAGCAGCCCGCCGCCGCGGAAAAGATCAGCATTGCCAGCCCCTCGGAGGGGAGCACGCCGAACAAAAAGTAGAGAGGGTAATACAGCACCAAAATGGGCGCAATGCCGAAATAGCTGTAGTAACGCCCTTGGTAATACGCCCGATCCCAAAGGGCGTCCACGTTTTCCCGCTGGATCAGATCGTAAGGATTCTCAAGGGATAAAAGCTCTTGGCTCACGGGCACGTCCAAATGAAGCTGACCCTTTTGAAAGGCGTCAAACTGTTGCACGTAGGGGCTGTAGTATTCCTCGGGCAAAACCAAAGGATAGGAGTACACTCCAAGATTTTTCTCGCCGCAAAAGAAGAGGGAAACCACCAAACTGATCCCCGCTGCAAGCACCATCAATAAGGCCAGGGTGGCCTTGGCCGCAGGGGAGGAGAAGCAAAAGGGGCGCAGGGAGAGCCAAAAGGCTTTTCCCAGAAAAACGAGAGCCGCAAGGAATAAAAAGATGCCCCAGCGCAAAAAAGAAAAGGAAAAGCTCTCGGGAGCGTTAAAGGAAATGTCGGAAATCAGAATCTCGTCGGTGCCGGGAGCAAAGAGAAGCTCCAGGTATTCGGGCGTTCCGTGGGTCCAAAGGCGGATCGTGTTTTTCGTTGCCCCGTCCGTTCCCACCTGCAAGGGGATCTCTGCGTAAAGCACGTAGGAGCCCGACTGGTTCTCATCCGTTCCTCCCAGTTGAACCGTGGGGGTTTCGGTGAGGACGGTCCTGTCCCGATATTGGGCGCAAAAGCTCACCGAGCGAACGGGGGAGGAAAACTTAGTGAAGGTGAGAAGAACGTGGTCGCTGTCCACCAAAAAGAGCCCTTCCTGGGAAACGTTCTCTTTTTCCGAAGAGGATGCCATATTCGCCGTGAAGGTTTGGCAATCTCTTTGAAAGAGGGAAGAATAAAGCCAATGAAAGTTAGAGATGAAAAGCTCTGCCGCCAGGCTCAACGCCAAAAGAAGCAAAGCAAACCTCAGCAAAGAGAGGCGGCTTTTTTTATCGGCTGTTTGCGTTTTCATGGTACTCCTTTTCCGTGTTCACGTTCCACACCGCGGCTCGGCGGGTACCCAAGCCCAGGGCGTTTTCCGCCGCGCGCAGAGCAGTGAGCATGGAATGATCCATATTGTTGTAACGGTGCTGGCCGTTTCTGCCAATGCACCAAAGGTTGGGGATCGTGTCAAGACAGGCGATCAATTGATCGATCTGTCCGTAGGTATCAAAATAGGCGGGATACGCCTTTTTCACCCGCTCTCGGTGCGCATCCAAAACCTTACAATCGGCAGCGGCGATCCCCATCGCCTTCAGCTCCTCCACGGCAAGGCTTATGCACTCTTTTTCGGAAAGGTTCCAAAAGGAATCGTTTTCCTCGCAGAAATATTCCAGTCCCAGCCATAGGGTGTTTTGGGGATCCTTCACCAGGTAGGGCGACCAGTTGTTGAAGAGCTGGATCCGTCCCAGCTTCACCTTCGTGTCCTGCACGTAGATCCAGCAGTCCGAAAGCTCTCCTTTTTCCCCAAGGGCAGAGCGCTCCAGCAGGAGTCCCACCGTCACAAAGTCCCGATAGGGAAGGCCGAGGGCCACGCTTTTGGCGGCTTCGGAAAGATCCTCCATTCCCGAGGCAAGGTCCTTCAAGGGCATGGAAGAGAAGAAAAGATCGCCTTCCATCTCTCTGTTTTCTCCGTCCTTGCGATAGACGACAGAGCGGATGGCATCTCCTTTTTTACGAAAGCCCGTCACTTCGGCGCCGAAAACGATCTCGCCTCCCGCGGTGCGGATGCTCTCGGCGGCCGTTTCCCATAATTGCCCGGGGCCGTACTTAGGGTAAAGAAACTCTTCGATCAGGCTGGTCTCCCGGCTTTGGTGCTTATTTGCTCCTCCCAGCTTGGAAAGGGCGTTTTTTAAAACCTCTCCCACGGAGATCCCCTTCACCCGCTGAGCTCCCCAATCTGCAGAGATC
>JAZNGI010000088.1:0-6164 GCA_045576375.1 Eubacteriales bacterium | reverse complement strand
CTTTGATCGTGGCGATCCTTCTGATTTTCGTTGTGCCTAACACCATGGTGGGCCTTTTGGTAAACACCATTGCAGGCCTTTGATGTCTAAGGGAATGTCATCGGAGTCAAAATGATGCAAACGTTGGACGTTATATCCGTCAATTTCTGGCAGATCGTTGTTTCTCTGTGTAATCTTCTCATTCTTTTTCTTTTGGCAAAGAAGTTCTTGTACCGGCCCGTGAAGAATGTGCTTGAGAAACGGCGGAGCACCGTTGACGGGCTTTATGAGCGTGCGCAAGCCGATCGGGAGAGCGCCCGTTCTCAAAAGATGGAATATGCCCAGAAGCTTTCTCACGCGGATGAGGAAGCGGAGGCCGTGATTCAATCTGCCGTGGAGCTTGCCCGCGCCAGAGAAGCTCAGATCGTCTCCCTTGCCAATGAAAAGGCAGAGGGGATCCTTCGCCGTGCTCATGAAGAAGCTCTTCAGGAAGAAAGAAAACTCAGAGCGGGAATCAAGGAGGAGATCGTTGCGGTCTCCGCAAAGCTGGCGGAAAAAATGCTGCAGCGAGAGATCAACGCCGAGGATCACAAGGAAATGATCGATTCCTTCATCGGCTCAATAGGTGAAAATAATGACACAGATCAATAAGGAATACGGGAAAGCCCTGTTTCTTCTTGCGCGGGAGAAAGGAGAGGTGGAAAGGATTTCTCAGGATCTTGCCCTGGTGAGGGATCTCCTTTCGTCCGAAAAAGAGTATTTTGAGTTTCTTTGCTGTCCCGCCATTCCTTTGTCGGAGCGTCTTGGCGCCATCGACGAAGCCTTTGGAAGCGACCTTTGTGAATTCACGGTGTCGTTTCTCAAGCTTCTTTGTGAAAAAGGCTATGCTCTCGCGTTTTTTGAATGCGCCGAGGAGTATTTTGCTCTTGAAAAGCAGTGGCGCAACCGTGTCAACGTGAGGGTCGTTTCCGCCGTGCCCTTGAGCGACGGGCAGAAAAAGGCGCTTTCGAAAAAATTGGAGCAGACCTATCACAAGCAGATCGACGCAAGCTACGCCGTGGATCCGTCTTTACTCGGCGGCATCCGTGTGGAGACCGAGGACACGGTGATCGATGCAAGCGTGAAACAGCAATTGCAAAAGCTAAGGGGAGTGATAAGTGAATGAGCAATCCCGGTGAGATCAGTAATATTATAAAAACGCAGATTGCCAACTATAAAGCCCGTGTGGAGATGGAAGAAACGGGAAAGGTCATCCTGGTGGGTGACGGCATCGCCCGTGTATACGGTCTTCGCAACTGTATGGCAAACGAGCTTTTGGAATTTGAAGGCGGCAGCTTCGGAATGGCACAGAACCTGGAAGAAGACACCGTCAGCGTTGCCGTGCTTTCCGATAAAAACGACATTCGTGAGGGTGTCAGTGTGCACCGAACGGGGAAGGTCTTGTCCGTTCCCGTGGGTGAAGGTCTGCTGGGGCGCGTTGTGAACGCCTTGGGAGAACCTATCGACGGGAAAGGCCCCGTTTCCTATGCCGGCACCCGTCCCGTGGAATCCGAAGCCCCGGGAATCATCGAGAGAAAGAGCGTCAGCGTTCCCTTGCAAACGGGAATCAAGGCCATTGACAGTATGATCCCCATCGGCAGGGGTCAGCGAGAGTTGATCATCGGCGACCGTCAAACGGGAAAAACCGAGATTGCCGTAGATACCATCATCAACCAAAAGGGTCAGAACGTGATCTGTATCTACGTTGCCATCGGCCAAAAGAACACCTCCGTAGCTCGGATCGCAGGCGAATTGGCCCATAACGGCGCAATGGAATATACCATCATCGTGTCGGCAACTGCCGCGGAAAGCGCCCCCTTGCAGTACATCGCTCCCTACAGCGGATGTGCTATGGCGGAATATTTCCGAGAGCAGGGCAAGGACGTTCTCATTGTTTATGATGATCTGAGTAAGCACGCCGTGGCATACCGTGCCCTCTCTCTTCTGATCCGCAGACCTCCGGGCAGAGAGGCCTATCCCGGCGACGTGTTCTATCTGCATTCCCGCTTGCTGGAGCGTGCCGCCTGTGTGGATCCCGCTTACGGCGGCGGTTCCATCACCGCTCTTCCCATCATTGAAACGCAAGCGGGAGACGTGAGCGCCTATATCCCCACCAACGTGATCTCCATTACCGACGGTCAGATCTTTTTGGAGACCGAGCTGTTCCACGCGGGAATCCTTCCTCCCATCAACCCCGGTATTTCCGTAAGCCGCGTGGGCGGTTCCGCTCAGAAAAAGGGAATGAAAAAGGTCTCCGGCGTTTTGAAGCTTTTGTATTCTCAGTACAGAGAATTGCAAAGCTTTGCTCAGTTCGGAAGCGACCTGGATGCCGACACCAAGGCCAGACTTGCCTTGGGTGAACGCATCGTGGAGGTGCTCAAGCAGGGAAGAAACGCCCCCGTTCGCGTGGGTTGTCAGGTGGCGGTGATCTATGCCGTTACCAAGGGATATCTTGACGCCGTTTCGGTGGATCGTGTTCACGACTACGAGCAAAGGCTCTATGCCAAGCTGGAAAACGAATGCAGCTCCTGGCTGGAGCGGGTGGAGCAGGGAGAATGGGAGCCTCAAGAGGAAGAGGAGCTCAAAGAGATCCTTGCAACCCTGAGAGGTTAAACAATGGCGGGTAATACAAAGCTTCTCCGTCTTCGCATCAAAAGCGTTTCCTCCACCTTACAGTTGACCAAAGCCATGGGCTTGGTGGCTTCCTCCAAGGTCCGCCGCGCCAACGAAGCAATGATGAAGGCAAGGGAATACACTCAGGTGCTGGGTCAAACGGTTTCGATGCTCACCGCTGACGGAGAGTGTCAGAAAAGTCCCTATATGAGATCCTCGGGAGAGCGTGCGCGGATCATCGTGATCGCGGGCGACCGCGGTTTGGCAGGGGGCTATAACGCCAACGTGTTCCGCTTGGTCGCCACCTGTTCCAATGCCGAGTTTCTCCCCGTGGGCAAGCGCGCCTGCGAGCGCTTCGGCGCCGTTGCCAATTCCTCCGAGCGCTTCAGCTTTTCGGAGGCTTTGACCTGGGCAAAAGAGCTTTGCCGCGATTTTCGCGAAGAGAAATTTGACCGCTTGGGGATTCTTGACACCCATTACGTTTCCGTGATGAGCCAGGAACCTCGTTTGCGCTGGATCTTGCCCTTTTCCCGCCCGGAGAACGACTCTCGCACCGACGCCGTCTTTGAGCCCGACGCTTTGACGGTGCTGGATCGGGTTGCGGAGGAATACGTTGCGGGAATGCTCACCGCCGCCGTGCGGGAAAGCTTTGCCTGCGAGGTTACCGCCAGACGGATGGCAATGGACAGCGCAGGGAAAAACGCAAAAGAAATGATCGATGAATTGCATCTGGAGTATAACCGCGCAAGACAGGGTGCGATCACGCAGGAGATCACAGAGATCGTCGCGGGAAGCGGCAGTTGAGTAAGAGGTGAATGATTTGAAAAAAGGAATCGGTAAGGTAATTCAGGTCATGGGACCTGTGGTGGACGTTCGCTTTAACGAAGGGGAACTGCCCGCCATTCTCAATGCTCTGACTGTTTCTGTGGGAGACCGGGTGCTCACCGTCGAGGTGGCTCAGCACATCGGTGACAATACCGCCCGTTGCATCGCAATGGCCTCCACCGACGGTTTGCAAAGGGGAGTCAACGTCACGGATACGGGCGCTTCCATCAGCGTTCCCGTGGGAAAGGAAACTCTCGGGCGTATTTTTAACGTTCTTGGAGAAGCCGTAGATAATCTTCCCGCTCCCGAAGCTTCTGAGCGCTGGAATATTCATCGCGGCGCTCCCAAGTATGAAGACCTGGCCACAAGCGCCGAGATCCTGGAAACGGGAATCAAGGTCGTGGATCTGATCTGTCCCTACAGTAAGGGCGGAAAGGTTGGCCTATTCGGCGGTGCTGGCGTGGGCAAGACCGTGCTGATCATGGAGCTGATCAACAACATTGCCACGGAGCACGGCGGCATTTCCGTGTTCAGCGGAGTGGGAGAGCGTACCCGCGAGGGCAACGATCTCTACAATGAAATGAAGCAATCTGGCGTCATTAAAAACACCGCCCTTGTTTACGGACAGATGAACGAGCCCCCCGGAGCCCGTATGCGCGTTGCCCTTTCCGGCTTGACCATGGCGGAATATTTCCGCGACACCCAAGGTCAGGACGTGCTTTTGTTTATTGATAATATTTTCCGCTTTACCCAGGCGGGAAGTGAGGTCAGCGCCCTCTTGGGCAGAATGCCCTCCGCCGTTGGCTATCAGCCCACTTTGGCCACGGAAATGGGCGCCCTGCAGGAGCGGATCACATCCACCAAGAAGGGATCCATCACCTCCATCCAAGCGGTCTACGTTCCCGCGGACGACTTAACCGACCCTGCCCCCGCCACAACCTTCGCCCATCTGGATGCCACCACGGTGCTTTCCAGAAGCATTGCATCTCAGGGCATTTATCCCGCGGTGGATCCCCTGGAGTCCTCCAGCCGCGTCCTTTCCCCCGAGGTGGTTGGCGAGGAGCATTACGCCGTTGCCAAGGAAGTTCAAAGGATCCTCCAGCGCTATAACGAGCTGATGGATATCATCGCTATTATGGGAATGGACGAGCTTTCCGATGAGGATAAGCTTCTGGTGGGCAGAGCAAGAAAGATTCAGCGCTTCCTGTCCCAGCCTCTCCATGTATCCGAAAAATTCAACGGCTTTCCCGGGATCTACGTTCCCGTCAGCGAGACCGTTCGCGGCTTTAAAGAGATCATTGAGGGAAAACACGACGATCTCCCCGAATCCGCCTTCCTATTCGTGGGCACCATTGAGGAAGCCGTGGAGAAAGCAAAGAGGGGCGAAGGATGAGAGCGTTTCAGCTCACGGTGTCGTCCCCCGACGGAAATTTGTTTTCCGGCAAGGTGCTGAAGCTGGACGTTCGGGGCGTTGAGGGAGAATTGGCCGTCATGGCGGGGCACGTCCCCTTTGTCACCTCCGTTCTCAAGGCTCCCATCACCATTCTCACGGAAGAAGGGGAGACCCTTCACGCCCGCTCCGACGGGGGACTTCTCACCGTGGGAACGGATCGGGTCAACTATCTGTCCGGAACCTTCTCCTTGGAATAAAGAAAACAGCGCCTTGGGCGCTGTTTTTTCATATTTTGCTTCGGGTTATTCTGTTGATTTTCTTTGGGGGAGGGGGAGTCTTGAAGAGAGAAACAAGGCATAGCCTCCCGCGCCCAGAGTCAAAATCAAGGCGGTCACGATCTCCCAAACCTCGGAGGGCGGGTCTTTGGCAAATACGGACAGAGCGTTGATCGCGCTGTGACAAAGGATACAGGGATAAACGCTTTTGCCGCGATAAACAATCACAACGAATAGAAACCCAAAGGCAACGGCGGAAAACACCTGGCAGAGATTGGAGAGAATGTCAGCGCCGCTTCCGTTGAACAGGTTCACAATGTGGCCTATGCCGAAGGTGAGGGAAGAAACGATCACCGCGCTCTTCACTCCGTTTTTTTCCATAGCCCGAAACAGAAGACAGCGGAAAATAAATTCCTCTAAAAAGCCAACGAAGATCATCGTTCCCGTAAGAAAGAAGGCATCCGTGAGAGAAGCGGGAAGGCGCACGCCAAACCACAGATTGCAAGTGCACAGAAAAACCAAAGGGAGATAATAGAAAAAGGTATTCGCCGTTGCAACGGGCTTGCCAAATCCCCAAAGCCTGCGGCTGTCTTTGGTTTTCAACATGGTTACTGCAAGGATCGAAAGGAAGAGAGTGAAGAAAAACGTGAGAAGTTTTTCTCTGCCCAGCAAGCGGGAGGCCTCGTCGCAAGCGCTGCATCCCACCACGTAACACGTGATCCACAGAATAGAAACTCCTATGGGCGATTTTTGATAGAGTTTATTCATTGTGCTTCTTCTCCTTTTCAAACTTCCAATGAAATACTCGGCGGCGGCGCCTCGGGTGTATTATAGCATAAAATCTGCAGGGGCGCAAGGGATATTAAACGAAGCACTCGCTTGCGCTCGTATGAAGCAGCGGCCTTGCCGCTATGAAGCATTTTGCTTTGCAAAATACGAAGCGACGGCGCACGCGATCTTTCCGTGCGCCGTCGGGCGTGCTTCATAGCCGAAGGCGACTTCATTTTTTATACACCCTTTGGTGCGCTTCATTGAAAAAA